>JBAQCT010000087.1:0-10261 GCA_049294375.1 Gallionella sp.
ACCCGTCACTGCACTACCAGAACGGCGGCATCGAGATCAACGAGCGCTGCGAGACGGATATCCCCGGCCTGTATGTGGCAGGCGAAGCCACCGGCGGCTTGCATGGCCGCAACCGCCTGATGGGCAATTCGGTGCTCGACTACAACGTGTTTGGGCAGCGCGCCGGACGCTATGCCGGTGAATACGCCAAGACGGTCAAACTCGGCAAGCTGAGCCTGGCACATCTCGATGCCTACGAGAAGGAATTGGCGGAGGCCGGCGTGAAGACCGATCTGGTAACGCCGGTACTGTTGCCTTCCTACGCGCCCAAGGATGTCAAGAAGCGCCAGTTGTTGCGCGGCGGCAATGCGCTGCCCGGCTCATCGGTGCTGCAAAACCGTCTGTTCGATGAAAGCCCCGGCGCCTGAGGCACCGGAATTCAGAACCCCGAAATCAAAATAATGACGCACATTGACGACAAGATAATCGAACTGGCGCGCACCGCGCTCAGCTTCGAGTATGGCGAAGAGCACTTCTATCGCCATGCAGCCGACATGACGAAAAATCCGGGCGGCAAGGCCATGTTCCTGCGGCTTGCAGGAGAAGAATCGGATCGCGTCGGTGATATGCACAAACTGTTCGGCGCCGTGATGGGGCAGGAATTGTGGCAGCAACTTGCCGCCGAAGAAGCGGCGAACGCGCATCCCTCGAAAGTGATCGCCGAAATGGAAGTCGCCGTTGTAAACCGCGGTCATGCAATGCTCGCCGACGACGCACAAGCGTTGCGCATGGCGATGGAGCTTCAGCGCCGGATCATCCATGTATTTAAAGATATGTCGGAGCACATCAATGATCCGGACATCGTCAAGCTGGCCGACAAGATGATCCAGGAGGAATGCTCACGATACGATATCCTGCAGGCGCAGCTGGATAGCGTGCAGAATGTCGGATTATGGCTGGACACTCCGGAGTTTCGCATGGATGGAAGGTTCTGAACGGGCAATCTATGAATACTACCCTACGCATCACCTCGAATCATGCAGGCAGTTCTTTTACGGCGCGGATTGAAAAGATCAGTGGCCAGAAGCTGCTGGCCTGCTACCAGTGCGGCAAATGCTCCGCCGGTTGCCCGATGGCGGCTCATATGGATGTGCTGCCCAACCAGATGATCCGCATGGCGCAACTGGGGATGCAGCAAAAACTGCTGGAAACGAAAGCCATCTGGATGTGCGTGTCCTGCCTGACCTGCAATTCGCGCTGCCCGAAGGGCATCAAAATCGCCGAGGTCATCGAGGCGTTGCGCAAGGCGGCGCTGGGCGGCGGACAGCGCGATGACCACCTTAAAATCATGGAACTGACCCCCGAGGCGCGCAGCGTATTACCGCCGATCGCCACGATCAGCGCCATGCGTAAACTGACTTCCTGATGGAAAGCCCTAACCGATGAAGCTTGCCTACTATCCCGGCTGCACGTTGAAAAACCAGGCCACCAATTTCGATGTTTCCACCGTTTCGTCGATGGCGAAACTGGACGTGGAGGTCGAGGAGCTGGATCGCTGGAATTGTTGCGGCACGGTGCATGCACTGGATTCCGACAACGTCATGAACCGCGTGGCGCCGATCACCAACATGATCCGCGTCAAGGAAGCACAGGCCAAAACGGAAGGCATGGCCAGCGAGTTCATGACCTCTTGCGCGATGTGCTACAACACGCTCAAACGCGCCAACATCGATGTGCAGCAGCGCGCCGATGCGCTGGAAACCATCAACGAATTGCTGTATCTCGAGAAAACCAAATACGAGGGTGATGTCGAGGTGCTGCATCTGCTCGAATACCTGCGCGACCGCATCGGCTTCGACAACCTGGCGAAAAAAGTGACCAAGCCGCTTAAGGGGCTGCGCGTGGCCTGCTATTACGGTTGCCTGCTGATGCGCCCGAAAGAGGTCGCTTTCGACGACGCCGAGAATCCGGCGATCATGGAAAACCTGATCCGGGCCCTCGGTGCCACGCCCGTGGAATTTTCGCACAAGATGGAGTGCTGCGGCGCCTATCAGACGGTCGACAAGCCTGAAGTCATCGCCGATCGCACCGACCGGATCATGGGCTCGGCGAGCGATGAGCGGGCCGACCTGGTCGTGGTGAGCTGTCCGCTGTGCGCATTCAACCTGGATTACCGGCAGGACGACGCCAAACGCCTCAATCCCGATTTTCAGAATATGCCGGTGCTATATTTCACGCAGTTGATGGCGCTGGCGTTCGGTTGCGACGAAGCGGCGCTGCGTTTCGACCTTCAGCATATCGACCCGTTGCCGGTGCTGAAGGCGCGCGGGCTGGATTAGGAGGAAAGCATGTTTTTCAACGACCTCAAGCCGACTCGCGGCGAAGTACACATCAACGCAACCTGGTGCAAGGGCTGCGCTTTCTGCGTGCAGTTCTGCCCCACCGGTGTGCTGGAGATGTCCAAGGAATTCAATGCCAAGGGTTACCATCCGCCCTATGCGAAGAACCCGGACGCCTGTACCGATTGCAAGTTTTGCCAACTGATCTGTCCGGAGTTTTCCATCTTCGTGAACAGGGTAGAAGAAAACAATATAGGAGAAACGGAAAAGTGAAGACTGTCGCAGCAGACCCAAAAGGGGTCGATTCCGGCCCGCATTTCATGGATGGCGACCACGCGCTGGCCGAAGGCGCGCTGGCGGCCGGTTGCCGGTTCTTTGCCGGCTACCCCATCACACCCTCGACTGAAACTGCCGAGCGTTTTGCCGAGCGGGCGCCGGAAGTGGGCGCATTGTTCATCCAGATGGAAGATGAACTCGCGTCCATCGCCGCGCTGATCGGTGGGGCATGGGGTGGGCAAAAATGCATGACCGTGACCTGCGGCCCCGGCTTTTCCCTGATGGTGGAAAACATCGGCTTGGCCTGCATGACCGAAACACCGATGGTGATCGCCAACGTGCAGCGCGGCGGACCGTCCACCGGCCTGCCCACGCTGACCGCCCAGCAGGACATGATGCAGGCGCGTTACGGCCCACATGGCGACAATATGATCATCGCACTGTGCCCGGACAGCCCGCAGGAATGTTTCGACCTCACCGTCGAGGCTTTCAATTTGTCGGAGTTCTACCGCGTCCCGGTCATTATCCTGACCGACGAGACCGTCGGCCACATGCACGAAAAGGTAGTCATTCCGCCGGCCGACCAGATCAAGGTGGTACCGCGCAACAACTACAGCGGGCCGAAAGAAGACTGCCGCCCCTACAAATTTGACAGCAAGGGCGGCCATCCGATGGTGCGCGCGGGCGACGGCTACAGCTTCCATATTACCGGCCTGACCCACAACGAAAAGGGCTATCCGGTCATGACACCGGAGCAGAATGTGAAGGTCGTGACTCACCTGATGGAAAAGATCCTCGGCAACGCCGACGATATCATCCGCCTCGAAGAGGATCAGGTCGACGGCGCCGATGTCGTGGTGGTGTCCTATGGCATCACTTCGCGGATCGCGGTCAAGGCCATCCAGGATGCGCGCAAGGAAGGCCTCAAGGTCGGTTCGCTGCGCATGATCACGATCTGGCCGTTCTGCGAGAAGCGCATCCGCGAACTGACCGGCAAGGTGAAGGCGTTCGTGGTACCGGAAATCAATTACGGCCAGATGGTCAAGGAAGTGGAACGTTGCGCGGCCGGCCGCAGCAAGGTCATCAGCGTCAATCACTGCGGTGGCGCGGTGCATGATCCCCAAGTGATCCTGGACGCCATCAGAAAGGCAAGCAAATGAGCACCGAAATCGAAAAATTCAAGGCGGGCAGCCCGATGGCCGACACTCTGCGCATGGATCGCATGCCGCATATCTGGTGTCCCGGCTGCGGCATCGGCTCCGAGGTGAACTCCTTCGCCGAGGCGGTCAAGCGCAGCGGCATCGACCCCAAGAAAATCGTCGTGGTTTCGGGAATCGGCTGTACCGGGCGTGTCGCGGGTTACGTCAACTTCGATTCGATCCATACCACGCACGGTCGCGCCATTCCGGTTGCCACCGGCATCAAGCTGGCCAACCCAGAATTGACCGTGGTGGTGTTCAGCGGCGAGGGCGATTTGGCCGGCATCGGCGGCAATCACCTGATCCATGCCGCGCGGCGCAACATGGACCTGGTGGTCATCTGCAACAACAATTTCACCTACGGCATGACCGGCGGCCAGGTAACGCCGACCACGCCCGGCACAGCCACGGCCTCGACCACGCCCTACGGCAACTACGAATACCCGTTCAGCCTGCCGCTCCTGATGGATGCTGCCGGAGCCACTTACATCGCGCGCTGGACATCGCTGCATTCGCGCAATGTCACGCAGTCGATCGAGGAAGCGTTGGCACGCAAGGGTTTTTCCTTCATCGAAATTATTTCGCCGTGCCCGACGCTGTATCTACGCCGCAACCGCCTCGGCGACGGCGTCGACCAGTTGCAGAATTACCAGGATAACTCGATTCTCAAGCATGGCGCCGACACGCGCGAAACAGCCATCGACTTCCAGGGCAAGATCGTGGTCGGCAAGTTCGTCGAAAAGAACAAGCCGACCTATCTGGAGGCTTCCGACAAATGCGCCATCAAGCTGGTCGGGGACGACTACCAGCTCTACGGCAAGACCATCCCGGAGCGGGAAGCCGAAGCAAAGGCCGAGAAAGAACGGATCGCCGCACGCCGTGCCGCCATGCAGGCAGCAGAGGCAGCTCAGGAACAGGCGGCTGCCGAGCCTTCGAAGAGGGTATCCGCCCCCAAGGCAGTCGCGAAGAAGACGCAAGCCAAGAAGGCAACCGCTAAAAAGGCTGTTGCGCCCAAGGTGGCGAAGAAGGCTCCGGCCAAAAAAGCCGCAGCCAAGCCAGCGAAAAAAGCGGTAGCAAAGGCTGTTGCAAAAGCGTCGGCCAAGAAGGCTGCTTCCAAGGCCAAGGCTGTAGCCAAGCCGACGAAGAAGGCAGTGTCCAAGGCAACCGTCAAGAGCAAGGCAGCAGCCAAGGCTACGCCCAAAAAGACCCGTAAGTAGGAATCGAGCGCATGAGCACAACAGAAATCAGGTTTTCGGGATTCGGCGGGCAGGGCATCATCCGTTGCGCGCTGATCACCGGCAAGGCGCTGGCGCTGTACGACGACAAGTTCGCCACCATGACCCAGAGCTTCGGCCCGGAGGCGCGCGGCAGCGCCTGTGCCGCGCAACTCGTGGTTTCCGACGAACGCGTCCTGTACCCCTACCTCACGCAGCCCGGTGTTCTCATGGCGCTGTCCCAGGAAGCCTATGACAAGTACCACAGCGAGCTGCCCAAGGGGGGCATCCTGATCGTCGAAGAGCAGCTGGTGAAGGTGCGCGGCGAGCACCCCGATCTCAGGCTGATGCGCGTACCGGCGACCCGCTATGCCGAGGAATTGGGCAACCGCCTGTTCACCAATCTCGTCGCGCTGGGCTTCTTCACGGCAGTCACCGGCGTGGTTACCGCCGATGCGATGAAAAAGGCGTTGCCTGGCCTGGTGCCGGAGCGCTTCCTGAAAATCAATATCAAGGCCTTCGACAAGGGCTATGAACACGGCCTGAAAATGGTGGGTCAGAATAGCGGGCATCAATCATGAATATGAACATACTTTTGATACGTCATGCCCGTTCCCCTCACCCCAATCCTCTCCCGCATGCGGGAGAGGAGGAAAACGCTACGCTACGCGTATATTACGTTAACGGTGGAGAGGCGTCATGAGCAAGAAGCGCACTGGCGTTTTCGTTTGTCATTGCGGCACCAACATCGCCGCCACAGTCGACGTGGCACGCGTGGCCAAGGAGATGGCCGACGAAAGCACCGTTGCCTTTACCCAGGAATACGTTTACATGTGTTCGGAGCCTGGACAGGAATCGGTGGTTCAGGCGATCAAGGACAACAAGCTGGATAGCGTGGTCGTCACCTGCTGTTCGCCGAACCTGCATGAAAAGACTTTCCGCGACAACGCCAAGCGCGCCGGTATCAACAACTTCACCTGCGAAATCGCCAATATCCGCGAGCAATGCAGCTGGGTGCATGCCGACAAGGCCAAGGGCACCGAGAAGGCGATCAAGATCTCGCGTAGCGTGGTGCGGCGGGTCAACCGCAATAAACCGATGGAAGCGATCGCGGTTCCCGTCACCAAACGCGCAATGGTCGTCGGCGGGGGTATCGCCGGCATCCAGGCAGCGCTCGATATCGCCAATGCCGGTATCGAGGTGGTACTGGTCGAGAAACAGGCTACCATCGGTGGCCGCATGCTCCAGCTTTCCGAAACCTTTCCGACGCTGGACTGCTCGCAGTGCGTGCTGTCTCCCAAGATGGTCGAGCTGAACCGCCATCCGAACATCAGGTTGATGACATACAGCGAAGTGCAGGAAGTCTCTGGCTCGGTGGGCAACTTCAAGGTCAAGGTGCACAAGCGCTCCACGTTCGTGGATCCGGACAAGTGCAAAATTTGCGACCACTGCACCGCAGTATGTCCGGTGGTGGTGCCGAACGAATACGAACTCGGCCTGACCGCGCGACGCGCGATCTATATTCCTTATGCGCAGGCCATCCCGGCAAGCTTCACGCTTGATGAGGATGCTTGTCTGGGACTGAACCCGATCCGTTGCGGCAAGTGCAAGGAAGTCTGCGAGGCGGGCGCGATCGATTACGACATGCGGCCCCAGACGCTCACCGAGGACGTGGGTGCCATCGTGGTGGCAACCGGCTTCGACCTGTACGATCAGGAAAACATGCCAGAAATGGGCGGCGGCAAGGTCGAGGACGTGCTGGACGGCTTGCAGTTCGAGCGTCTGATCTCCGCATCGGGCGCAACCAAGGGTCATGTGCTGCGGCCTTCCGACCACAAGGAACCCAAGGATGTGGTATTTATCCAGTGCGTGGGATCCCGCGATCCCGCCAAGCATTGCGCTTACTGCTCCAAGATATGCTGCATGTACACCGCGAAACACGCGCGCCTTTACAAGAAGCATGTCCCGGACGGTCGTGCCTACGTGTTTTACATCGACATCCGCTCCGGCGGCAAGGGCTACGAGGAATTCGTGCAGCGCACCATGGAGGATGACGACACGCTCTACCTGCGCGGTCGTGTTTCCAGGCTTTACCGCAAGGATGGCAAGGTGCGTGTGATGGGTACAGACACCTTGACCGGCCAGAATGTGGAAATAGATGCCGACATGGTGGTGCTGGCGCTCGCGATGGTGCCGTCGAAGGGCACCGTGGAAATCGCCAAGACGCTCAAGATTGGCCGCGACAAGGACGGTTTCCTCGCCGAGGCACATCCCAAGCTGAGGCCGGTCGAGAGCGTGACCGGCGGTATCTATCTGGCCGGCGCAGCGCAGGCTCCCAAGGATATTCCGGAAACCGTTGCCCAAGCGGGCGCGGCAGCATCCAAGGTGATTGCGCTGCTCTCGCAGGCAACCCTGAACCGTTCGCCGCTGATTGCCAAAGTGCGTCGTTCGCACTGCACCGGCTGCGGCATGTGCGTGGATGTATGCCCATTCATCGCAATCCGGCTGGAGAACGGCAAGGCGGTGGTGAACGAGGCGCTTTGCGAAGGTTGTGGCAGTTGCTCGGCTACCTGCCTGCGTGCCGCCATCGATGTCAAGAACGTTACGCAACTGCAGATCCACGAAATGATCGAGGCGTGCCTTGCTGTTTGATACTTGGCCGTATAAAGGAAGCCGAATGAAAGAAGGAAAATAGATGTCTGAACAACAAGATTACGAACCCAGGATTGTCGCCTTCCTGTGCAAGTGGTGCTCGTCGGCGGGCAGCGATCTGGCCGGTGTTTCGCGGATACAGTATCCGGCGAACGCGACGCCGATTACCGTCCCATGCACGGGTGCCATATCGCCCATGTATATCCTGTCGGCCTTCAACAAGGGTGCAGACGGCGTTCTGGTGTCGGGTTGCCATATCGGCGATTGCCACTATATCGAGGGCAATTTTCTGGCGCGGCGCAAGATGCATTTGATCATGGAGCTGATCGAATTCATCGGTGTCGAACCGAACCGCTTCCGCATGTCCTGGGTATCGGCTGCGGAAGGGGCCAAGTTTGCCAAGGTCATCACGGATTTTGTCAATGACCTGAAGCCACTGGGGCCACAGGAAAAGTTGAAAAAGGCGGAATGCGCATGATCAAGATTCAAGACATCCGCGACGCGGCGAGAGATATGCTCACCAAGGGTGAAGTACGCGCCGTCGTCGGCTACCGGCGAGGCAGCCGCGGCATGCTTGCCGAACCGGCTTTCATCACCGACCCCGCACAGGCCGACGATTTGGTATGGGATCCGACCTGCTTCCATAACCTTTCACTGTATCTGGTCGAAGACCGCAAGTTTCTGACACACCTGCGCAAAACCGCGAATGCACCCATCGCCGTCATCGCCAAGGGATGCGATGCACGCTCCATCGTCGTGCTGTTGCAGGAGCATTATTTCAAGCGCGAGGATGTCTACATCATCGGCGTATCCTGCGAAAGCACAGGCGTAGTGGATGAACGCAAGCTGGCTCCACACCTGAACGGCGCACATGCTACAGACGCCGCTTTCGACGGCGACGATTTCGTGTTTACCACTGCGGAAGGCGAGAAACGCTTACCGGCCCGCGAAGTGATGGCGGATCGTTGCCTGGAATGCCGCAACCCCTATCCGAAGGAGCATAACCTCGTATTCGGCGAAGATAAGACCGGTCGCCAACTGGCGGAACCGTTTGCCGCGCTGACCAAGTTCGAAGCGCAAGAGAACGGCGAGCGCTGGGATTTCTGGAGCCACCATTTCGATCGTTGCATCCGTTGTTTCGCATGCCGCTCCGTCTGTCCGATGTGTTACTGCGACGAGTGCGTGGTGGACAGCATCTCCTTCCCGGTCACCGCTGAAACCACGGCAGAGGATAAAGCCAACCGCATCCGCTGGATCGAACGTTCGGCGGTGCGTTCAGAAAATATCACCTATCTCATGACGCGCGCCATGCATCTGGCCGGACGCTGCACCGATTGCGGCGAGTGCGAACGCGCCTGTCCGGTCAATGTTCCGATCCGTTTGCTCAACAACAAAATGGAACGGCAAGCACGCGAAAAATTTGGCTTTGAGCCCGGAGCGAGTATCGGAGGGCCGTCGCTGGTGGCCTCCTTCCTCGATAAAGATCCCGGCGATTTCATCAGGTAACGGCATGGAAAAAATTCTAGACAAGAAGCAGATCGACGGCTGGGTTGCCGCACTGACCGAATGGGAGGTTCATGCGCCGACGCTGGAAGACGGCATATGGACGTATCAGCCGCTCAAGGGTGCCGTCAGGCTCGATCACCCCAACACCAACCAGTCGCCCAAGGGATTCGCTTTTCCGCAGCGCGAAATATTTTTCTCGTTCGAACAGATCAAGGGCGAGGCACCGCGCCTGACTCAGATACTGCCGAAAGAGCAGCGCCATGCCGTGTTCGGCGTGCGCCCCTGCGATGGCCGCGGCGTGCCGCGCATGGACAAGGTATTTACGGATCATGTCGAAGATCCCTATTACAATGCGCGACGCAAGAACGTCGCCTATATAGGGTTGGCCTGCAACAAACCGCCCAGCCCGAATTGCTTCTGTTTGTCGGTCGGAGGGTCGCCGGTTTCCACTGACGGCCTCGATGTCCAGTTGACCGACCTGGGCGACCGCTATTTCGTAAAGGCCATTACCGAAACAGGCAAGGCGCTGATGAAGGCGGGCGGTAGCCTGCTCGCCGACCCTTCTGCCGCAGACCAGAAGCAGGTCAAACAGGTGCATGTCGATGCGGTGGCGCATCCGCAGCGCAAGATCAACGACCCGGACGGTGCGCCCGCCAAACTAAAGGCAAATTTCAATTCGCCGCTATGGGAAGAAATGGCGCGCGCCTGTATCGGCTGCGGCATCTGCACGTTCCTGTGCCCGACCTGCCACTGTTTCGACATCAACGACGAGGTGCAAGGCAAGGCGCCGCTGAAGGGGCAGCGCGTGCGCACCTGGGATAACTGCCAGTTTCCGGACTTCACCATGCATTCGTCTGGCCACAACCCGCGCGAGAACACCGGTGCGCGGCTGCGCCAGCGGGTGAACCACAAGTTTCAATATTTCCACGAAAATTTCGGGATGCATCAATGCACCGGTTGCGGACGCTGCGTCAGCGGTTGCCCGGTGGGTATCGATATCGTCGCCGTCGTCAATAAGGTAACCGAACATGCCGGATAACATCTATCTTCCGCAACTGGCCAGGGTCGCCTCCATCAAAGAAGAAGTGGCGGGCGA
>JBAQCT010000088.1:0-10267 GCA_049294375.1 Gallionella sp.
ATATCGAGGGAGACAAAATCGAAATCCAGTACGACCTTATACAAGTGACCGCCGAACAGATTGCGGGCAAGCTGGCATTGATAGGAGCCGATCTCGGAGAGGGTTGGATGGATCGTCTCAAATTGGCGTTTATCAATAATCTGGAAGAAATCGAGATTGGCAACCTTGAAGTTGAAAAGAAAAAGAAGTGCTGCCACTAAGAAGTGGTCTTAAAAATTCGCGTGGAAATACAGAGCAAGACGCCCATCCTCGATGGCCTCAAGGAAGGCGATGCGATACGGTTTGAGCTGGGAAAAAACAAGCCGGAGAAATTGGTATGGGTGATCGTCAAGATCACGTGCAAATAACCCATCAAGACAGGTGTACGATCAATGACCTGAGCTTACCCGGTTTGACCGGTTTTTGCAGTAAAGGGTAGCCGTTTGCTTCCGCAGATTTCAGGACTGCCGGGCTGGTATCGCCGCTGATCAGAATGGAAGGAACCGGTTTATTGTGGTGCTGCCTGACCATGGCAATGACATCGGCACCATTTTCGTCGCTTCCCAACTGGTAATCGCTGACAATAAAATCCCAGTCCGCGCCCTCCCGCAAAAGCTGCTTTACCTGCGCAAACGAGGAAGCCTCGCTGACGATACAGCCCCACGAGCGGAGAATGCTCGCCGTGCTGGACAATACGGCCGCATCATCGTCGATCACCAGCATTTTTTTACCGGACAAGGAGGATTTTTCGCCCTCGGGCGCGGAGTCGGACGGGATTTGAGCGGCAGGCTGTTGTTGGTAGGGATTGTCCGCAATTTGCACCTCCAGCGCAAACACGGATCCGTGGCCGTACCTGGAGCGCAATTCGATGCGATGCCCGAGCAATTTCACCAACCGGTCCACGATGGACAACCCCAATCCCAGCCCCTTGTTTGCGTCGAGCCCCTTTGCATCCATCCCCTTTGCATCCATCTTGGGTTGCGCTATCTGGAAAAACTCGCGGAAGATGTTTGCCTGGTCGGCTTCGGGGATGCCGACGCCATTATCGCGAACCTCGATGCGCAAGCGTGCCCCCCGCTTGCGGCAAGCGATCAGGATGCGGCCATCTTGCCGGGTATAGCGTATCGCGTTGCTTATCAGGTTCATCAGGATGCGCTGCAAAAGCTGCGGGTCGCTGTTGACATAACCGCAGAATGGACGGACGATCAGGCGGATATTTTTCTGACCGGCAAGCACCCGGAAATCCGCCGCAATATGCCCCAGCATGGCATCCATATTGCAGGGTTGCACTTGCGGGACAACCACGCCCGCATCCAGCTTGGAAATATCGAGCAAGGCGTTCAAAAGCGTGGAAAGCGCCTCGATGGAATACTCCACCTGCCCGACCAGCCGCTGCAGCTCGGTGCCCGACACCCTGCGCTGCAACTCGGCGACATACAAACCCAGTGCGTGCAGCGGCTGTCGCAGGTCGTGGCTGGCGACCGCCAGAAAATGGCTTTTGCCCTCGCTGGCACGCTCTGCCTCTTCCTTTTTCTCGCGCAGGGCCTGCGTCGCTTCGTCTACGCGATATTGCAAATTTGCGCGTTCTTGCTGCAACCGCGCGGTCGATTCATTCATGCCTTGCGCCAGGGTAGACAGCTCACGCACATTTGTCGCCACGGAAACGCGCGTGTCCAGCTTGCCCTCGCCTATTTCCTGTACGGCTTGGCTGAGCCTGCGGATCGGGCCGACGATGCTGCGGCTGGCGAGATATACCAGATAAAGCGCCAGCGCCAGAAACACGGCGGATGCGGACAGTGTCGTCCAGAGCATTCGTGTTTTATGCTCTTCATGGCGGGCCCTGCTGATTTCCAGGATGACCGCGCCTACCGGCGCCGCCATTTTCGTATTGCCTTCATCCAATGCAATCTGTGCGGGAATAATTACATGATAAAGCCACAGGCTTTGCAGGTTGCTGTTTTTATGCGGCTGCAAAGCGATCATGTGGTCTGTTTTTTCAAAGGATACGAATTCCTGCCGGTTAAAGCGTTCGTTTGTCGCCAGTATCTTGCCGATAATTTCATTCTTCAGGGGAAGCGAAAACTCGCCTGCGCTGACCAATATTTCGGAGGTCGTGCTCAAAACGGCTACCCCGCGCACATCTGCCTGTTGCAAAGCACCGCTGGCAATGTTCTGCAAAAACGCCTGATTGTTCGAAAACACGCCGTATTCACTGCTTGCCGCAAGCTGATGCGCTATCAATTCTCCCTGATCGAGCAAGTCCTTATCCATATCCGAAAAGCGCTCTTGCAGGAAATAAGTTTCCATGGAAATCGCCATGATGAGCAACGGGATAAATGTCAGCCAGGCGACTTGCTGGCGAACGCCATACTGTCTCATTGCCCTCCCTCCCCTGCCTTGCCCATGCGTTGGCGTATGACTTCAGGCGGGGCCAGTTCGATGCCCAACGAGTTTGCGACCTGTTGATTGATGCCGATGCTGAACGATGCCGGGTATTGGGGGGCGGGAAGCCGCCTGTCCGTGGCAAACGAAGCGATTGCCGAGGCGGCTTGCCATGCGAGCTGCTCGGGGGTGGAAAAAATGGCGCAAAGCGCACCGGCATTCACATAAGCCTGCGAAATGCCGATCAGCGGGACTTTATGGCGATAGCTGGTCAGCAGAATGTTGCGCATGTTGCTGCTGCTGTAAATTTCGCTGTCGGGAATGGCCAGCAACACATCGCTGCTTTCCAGAATATGCTCCAACGCGGCAAACAGGGTTTCGTCCGATCGCACCGATCTGGCGTTGATCGACATTCCATGCGGCAAACGGGGCAGGACTATGGGCGTGTTCGGCGAATACAGCACCCCGACTATGCCGTGTTTTGGGAGAGCCGCCTGTATGAAATTCAGTTGCCGCTCCCATGGTTGGTCGAGATATATTGCCGAGGCCGATTTCAGTGTTTTTCGTGAAGCCTGCTTTTCGAGCAACGCTTCGTAGCCCGCCTTGGGAACCATTACGCCCAACACCGGGGAACTGGAATCGGCGATGGCAAGCTCCGTTGCCTTCATGCCGACGGCGATAGTCAGGTCTGCTTTCGCACTGCCGCTTCCACTGTATTCGATAACGTTCACACCGGCCTTGCCTGCGGCAAGCGCCTTGCTGAACGCGGTCGAAAATTGCTGGTAAGGCGCCGTGGTGTCGCTCAATACCAGATGAACACTCAGCGTTTCCGCTTGCGCCGAAGTTGCCGGCAGCGCGATTGCACCGGATAACAGCAGGATGAGGAATTGGCGAAGCACGACGGTCGGCTTTATAACCCGAGTGTTACGGTAAGGTAGGCACGCCGTTCGTACCTGGTTTCATTGCTGTAATCGTAATAATGGTCACTCAGTGCATTTTGTATCACCAAGGCAATTTCGCCACCGCCCGATTTTTCTTTTTTGCTTTGCCACCCGCCAAAGCGCTGTGCTATCCACAAGTCAAGATAGCGCGCCAACGGCTGCGACCAAACTGACGCTTCAAATAATTTAATCGGGCCAGTCTGGTAATACCCTGCCCCAAAGTTCAACCCATCCGAAAAGTCATGCGAGAACAGCACGCTGCCGCTATGCAACGGTACAGATCCGGCGAATCTTATTACATAGGACTGCAGCAACGCTTGCCTTGCCGCAAGAGGTGGGCTATGTGCCTTGGTTGCTCCCATAGTCTGGTGCGCATAATTCACGGTCAGATCGCTGCGCGCTCCCAGCTTGTATTTAAGCGTGGCTTCAAGCCCGCTGTAATAGACGTCAAAATCGCTTATGAAGTTTAAGGGGCTTGTTTGTGAAGGATCTTTCCAGATGATGTTGTCGATCTGGTCGTGAAAGGCCCTGATGTCGAGTATTGAACCCGATTCATCGAGTTGCCTGATATAGCCGATCTCCCGTGAGATCGCTTTTTCCGGGCTTAATCCGCCAATCGCCAGGATGTTATCGGAAGTTGACTTTCCCAATTCCTCGATCATGTCAGGGTTGCGATAGGCAACCGAAAAACCGGCACGTAACGTATCTTGCGGCGTCAGGTGGTGGTTATATGAAATGCGCGGCGAAGCGCGCGTTTGCCCCAGCGCATTTTTTTCCACCATCACGCCGCCATTTATCAGGCTTGCTCGAGTGATGCGCCACTCGTCGTGCACAAACAAACGATATTCCTGCCAGACAGGCGGATACTTCAAGCTTGTCGGCGCTTTCGCGGAGTCCTGGCGGACGCCTGCGCCCCACACGATACGATTAACGGGAGAAGTGCTCAACGTATGCTGCATTTCAAGATCGTGACGCTGGACAAACATGTCTGTTATAGCGGGGAGCGGAGGAAAGCCAGCGTATCGGTCATCCTTCATATTCCGGCCCATGTGGTAATAACCGAGCTTGAAATCGCTATGTTCGCTTAAAGTATGCAACCAGGTAAGCTGTTCAAAATCGGAGCTGGTTCTCTGGTCGCGTGTAGTAAACATGTTAGGCACCGTTGGGTTGATATCTCCGAGGCCACGCGATGAGTCGCTGTAACCGAACTGGATATCGAGGGTGTCGCTACCCGTCGGGCGATAGTTGATTCTGGTGTTGATCAATCGATTGCGGCTGGTATCGTTAAGCGGGATTTTGACGACAGTCGGTAGAGGAACAAAGCCGTTGTCGCCGTTCTGAGCCACTGTTACCCGATAATCCCAATTCTCTCCCATTGCACCAAAACGGGCTTCAGTGTCGGAGATGCCGTCATTCCCCCTGCTCACCGATACCTGTGCCCTGGGTGCATTGGAAGCCTGGTGCGTGTAAATAGAGATTACACCCTGCACAGAATTTGCGCCGTGCGAGGCGGCTGCGGGGCCACGTATCACCTCGATCCGATCTATATCTCCGATATCCAGCGGGAGGTCCGCCCAGTCCACCTGCCCAAATACCGGCAGGTAAATCGAGCGGCCATCGACCATCACCTGCATTCTGCGCGGATAAACATCGGTAATGCCGTGATACGACACAACGGGTGTATGTCCATTCTTATATCCCACATACATTCCCGGAACCAGCTTGAACAGGTCGGTGATATTACGTGCGCCGGAAGCCACAATCATGTCATGGTCGATCACCGTCATCGCATTGGGCGCCTCCGAAATCGGTTGCGACAGCCGCGAGGCGCTGAGCACGATCGGAAGCTCTTGAAGAAAATCCTGCTCGCTCGGGTAATCGGCAGCCCAGGCGCTTCCGCAAATCGCGATTGTTGATAAAACGGCGATGCATAGCTGGTGACAGAATTTTTTCATGAATTCATCCTCTTTTCCGTTCAAGCCTTCGCTTCATTCAGGCAGTAAACTTGCCGCTTGTGCGCGATTATACGGCGGCGGAAAAGAAAAAACCGGCAATATGCCAGCTTGGGTGAAATCAAAAGTGATCATGGTTAGCTACAAAGTTCAGCCGACTGTGGTTTACCGCTTTGCTCCCCTCTCCCACAAGTGGGAGAGGGAGCTGCTGAACTTCATGGCTATTGAGCTTTTCATAATAGAAGACAACAACGCTGCTTTGGTAGGTCGGGCTACGCCCGACGCGGCGGGCAAAGCCCGCCCTACGGTGAATGTCATGAATTATGGAAAGGTCAATAATCAGGAAGTGGTTGCCGTTGATGTGGCTTGTGGCGTGGTGCACATTATCTTGCGCACAGTATTCGCATGGATTTCGTGCAGTGCCAAAGAGCCTCGCCGCAGGTTTTCGGCAATTTGATCATTCTGGCTGAAATGCCCGATCAAGCCGGCATGAAATCGTAAGGGTAATTTTGCAACACCGGCTTCATTTGCATGTCCAGTTCGATAATATGCTTGTCGATCATCCAACGCTTCAAGGATCTGGTGAAATGATCCACCGCGCCATCGGACCACACTCCCCTCTTTCCTACCAATTCATCCCGCATGTGCCGAAGCTCTTTAAGACCGTGTTGTTGTTTCGCTTTATGATTGGAGAAATCAAATTTGGTCGCCAGCGCAATCTGCTCTTCATTCATGAAATGAACATGCAGCCAGCTTTCAAGTATCTCGAATGCTTGTGCGAGCGCAGAGCAATCTCTTGTTATGATTGCATGCGCCACGTCATTGACCATGCTTATCAAATTCTTGTGCTCGGCATCGATCACCGCATTCCCGACACTCAATTCATTTGTCCACACCAGTTTTTTGTTTTTCCACATCAGGCTCATCATGTTTAACCCCTTCTTGAATAGCCTGGGTACCGTAGAATTCATCAGCCTGCGCATGGCATCGGCGTATCGAAAAGCTTCAGGTAAAGGCTTGCAACATGCCCGGCAATATTGTTGGTTTCGCCCTCCCTCCAGCCCGGCCAGAACTTGTAGTCAAAGGCTTCCAGCGCCGGTTTCATCCGCATATCCAGATTGATGATATGCCCGTCAATGATCCAGCTTTTCAGAAAGCCGATGGAATGATCCGCCATGCTATCTGGCCACATGCCTTTTCTGGCAATCAGTTCATCGCGGATGTGCTGAAGTTCCTTCAGCGAATGCCGTTTTGCAGGCTCGTGCCCGGAAAAATCAAAATTGATCGCACGCGCAATTCTTTCCTCATTTTTAAAATGAATGTGCAGCCAGCCTTCGAGCGCCTCGAACACTTGCGGCATGGCATGGCGATTCCTTGTTTTGATCGCATGCACTATGCCGTTGATCTTGGCTATCAGATTTTTGTGATCGGAGTCGATAATCGCATTTCCGATACTCAATTGATTTGTCCATGTCAATTTCACCGCTGCCCCCGCTGTAAGTATGTCCGACTTCTCATTACCCCGGTAATGATTCTGCCCAACAAATGCCTCGTGGAATATCGGGAGATGCCTATTTTGCAATCAGATTTTACTGGCGGTGGCAAGGGTTTCCTGATCCAGAATTACCCGGAATGCACAACGTGACGGCTGTGCCTTGCCCCGGCTTGCTGGCGATGCTTAACTCGCCACCTACTGAAATGGCGCGCTCGCGCATTCCAAGCAGGCCAAACGATTCTCTTTCCGCCAAATCTTCCAGGTCGAAACCCTTGCCGTTATCGTGTATTTCCACCTCGATTGCGTCATTACGGGTTGCAATGTTTATTTCTACGCTGGTCGCAGCGGCATGATGCTCTACATTGGCAAGGGATTCCTGCACGATACGGAACAAGGCCAGCGCATGGTTTTCGGCAAAATTACCGGCAATATTTCCAACCACCTTCAGCGAGCACGAAATACCGCTATGCGCCTCGAACTCCGCGCACTGCCATTCGATGGCCGCGATGATCCCCATATCAAGTGGCGCCGGGTGCAAGCTACCGGCGACATTGCGCACGCCCCGTATGGCCCGGTCCACCAGCACCAGCATATTGCGTTCGATGATGTCCATCGCGGAGTTATTCACGCCAGACCGGTCTTTCAGCAAGGCAATATCCATGCGCAGCACCAACAGCACCTGCCCCAGTTCGTCACGGGCTTCGCGTGCAATGAGCTTCCGCTCGTCTTCGCGCAATTTCTCCACATGCGCCGCAAGTTTGCGCACCGCCGCGCGTGATGCCCGAATTTCCTGCTCTGCACGAGCGATTTCCTCTGCCCGTTTGCGCTCGGTGATGTCGTAAAACAGGGTGTGCACAATCTGCTCGCCGCCCAGAGTTATTGTAGTCAGGGTCACATCGACCGGTACATCAGAGCCATCCGTTTTTCTGACCACCCATTCGAACTGGTGGAAATTTGCCCGCTGGGCAATGGCAATCATTTCGGCAGCTTTTTCCACAGAGGAACGCCCATCGGGTTGGCGGGCAGGAGCGATTTCAGCCGGGCTGCTGTTGATAAATCTCTGCTTGGTGCAATAGCCCAGCAGTTCCAGCGCGGCGGTGTTACAGTCGATAAAGCGGCCATCCTTCAACAGGGCAATGGGATAATTTACATCTTCGAAGAGGCGGCGGAATATCTCCTCTCTTTCACGCAAAGTTTCCTCCATAAGCCTGCGTTTTGTAGTGTCGGTGATGAAACCATGCCAGAGTATCGATCCGTCCGTTTCGCGCTGCGGCAGGCTATTGCCGAACACCCAGCGCTCGGTGCCATCGTCAAACTTCAGCCGATATTCGTGCTGCCACGGTGTCATGTTTCGTGCAGATTCATGAATGGATTCCATGAGGTTTTCCAAATCATCCGGATGGGCACGCATGAGCGCCTTGGACGCATCCTCGCGCACGTCCGCCGGGTCAAGGCGGAAAAGGCTGCGAAAAATATCGCTGACGTAAGGCATGCAGGCGCTGCCATCGGGGCGCAACTGAAATTGGTAGATGGCGCCAGGCACCAATTGGGTGATTTTCTGGAAGCGATCCAGCATTTCATGTTGTGCTGCCTCCAGACGCTTGAGTTCGGTCGAATCCATAGAGCGTTAAACGAACAGTTTATGGTCTATGGCATATCGCACCAATTCCGCGACGCTTTTTAAGCCGAGTTTGCCGTGTATATTGCACTTGTGCGTGCTGGCCGTTTTGTCGCTGATAAAAAGCTGCCTGGCGATTTCGCCGATGCTTCTCCCTTCCACGATCAGGCGAAAAACCTGCAATTCGCGCTCCGAAAGGCCGTGCACAACGGAGTCTTGTTCATTTGAAGCGACAGTATAGGCCAGCCGCTCCGCCATTGCCGCATCGAGGTATTTACCTGTTGCAACGACTTTTCGGATGGCTTCGAGCAGGGTTTGCGGTGAGCAGTCCTTGCAAATGTAGCCGGATGCGCCCGCTTTCATGGCGCGCATTACGACCTGCGATTCGTTATGCATGCTGAGTACCAGAATATGCATATCGGGGTAAATGCTCTTGATGCGCGAGATCAGATCCTCTCCGCTTATGCCGGGCATGGTCATATCGAGCAACAGCAGGTCGATCCGGGTTGTGCGCAGCTTATCCAATAGCTCGACGCCATTCGACGCTTCGGCAACCACATCGATGCCCGGCGATGCCCCCAAAAATTGCACCAGCCCGGCGCGAACCAGCTCATGGTCATCCGTTATCATCAAGCGAATTACTATGGACATGGCTTATGCCTCACTTCAACACGATTGCAGGAGGGCCGTTTTACCCTAATGCAAACGTAATTGCTATATGCCGAAATATCTATATATTTCGGCCTAGCTGTAATGCAACCACCTAAATTCACTTACAAAAATTGCGTTTTAGAGCTGAGCCCGCCTGCCGCAGAGGAGGGTAATTCTGAAAACCTGCGATAGAAATAACTCGCAAGATTGATTAAAGAAGTCACCATTGGTATGCTCCAAATGCTTTGTATCCGATCAAGGCGCAACTTTAAGGAGGGCTGCCATGAGCTTATTTGAAAAAATACTCGGCCCGAAATCGAAATACGACAAGAGCCTGCCCTATACCTATGAGGCCAGAATTCGCCTCTTCGAGGGAAGCGACGAATATAACTCCTATTTTTCGGATACGATTTGCGGTTTGGTGGAATACCTCCACCGGAATGGCATAGCGCCCGACGATGTGCAAATTATCGAGGTTTACCAGAAACAGGAATTTCCGATAGACGCGAAACTGTTTGCCGACGCGGATCACCAGTGGCTTTTCAAGCCGGATCTATGCCGTTCGTTTGAGGCGCATTACAAAGGCCACATACAGCACAACACCTGTTCATTCAAGGACAGGAATGGCAAAGGCAGCGGCCCTTGATGCGGCTTTCATGCTCCAGTTTGATCGAAAAACCGGCATCGCCGTAAACTTTTAGTGTTAGAGACGACACATGGGAATTCACAAGATTGATGTTGCGCGCGGGATTCAGTGGGTAGAGGTTCCCGAAGCCAATCTGCGCGTGCTATGTGGATGCCCGGCGGATGCGGTCAAGCATCTGATCAAGCGCGGACTGATCCTGGATCAGGAAATCAAGGGTGTTACCTGTGAGACCGGACCCAACGCCATCCTGCTTTCGGATGTTTTGATACAGAACGGAGAGTTCGCCAATCTTGCTGAATTCCCGGTTTTGCAGATGCTCTACAGGCAGGGGTTGATCCTGCCGGGGCATCCGAACAACACCGGACATAAGCCCGTACTGATCGGTTCGGCCGGACAGGTCGAGTCGCAGATGCGCTATATCTACCGGGGAAATTACGGGCTGGTGTCGCGCGAAGAAATCATTCAGGCGGGCGTACCCGAGGAGCAAGCCACCGACATGATGCGCCTGAAGCTGAAGTTCGCTTTCGGGCGTATTCACCCGACCAGCGATTTTATCGACAGCCGCGTCGTCGGCGACGGTGCGGTGGAGATCGCGAACGGCGT
>JBAQCT010000089.1:0-3924 GCA_049294375.1 Gallionella sp.
CCCAGCGAGATCACGCCCACTTCCGTGGTGCCGCCGCCGATATCCACCACCATCGAACCGGTCGCATCTTCCACCGGCAAGCCCGCGCCGATCGCCGCCGCCATCGGTTCCTCGATCAGCTCGACGCGGCGCGCGCCCGCACCAACCGCGGATTCGCGGATCGCGCGGCGCTCAACTTGCGTGGAGCCGCATGGCACGCAGATCACGATGCGCGGGCTGGGGCTGAAAATACCGGCCTTGTAAACCTTGCGGATGAATTGTTTGAGCATTTGCTCGGTGACGGTAAAGTCGGCGATCACGCCGTCCTTCATCGGGCGGATCGCGGTGATATTGCCCGGTGTGCGCCCCAGCATTTGCTTGGCGGCCAAGCCGACCTGCTGAATTACCTTCTTGCCGTTCGGCCCGCCCTCCTGGCGAATCGCCACCACCGAGGGTTCATTCAGCACGATGCCTTGCCCGCGCACCCAGATGAGCGTATTGGCGGTGCCGAGGTCAATCGCCAGATCGTTGGCAAAATAGCCGTTCAAAAATCCAAACATGTTCAGTCCCTGATAGTCAAAGAGGTGCGCAAAGAGATGCTCCGATAAACTCCTTTATGATACCCTATTAGACTTATTTCAATAAAGTTTTTACTATGTCTTCTACCCTATTTTTGGCCGATGCAGATGTTCGCAAAGTCGCCCGTCTGGCGCGGCTGGCGATGGACGAAACCGAAATCGAGGCGGCGCGTTCACAACTGTCCGGCATTTTTGCGCTGATTGCCGAAATGCAGGCCGTTGATACCAAAGGCATCGAACCGATGTCGCATGCACAGGATGTGTCGCAGCGGTTGCGCGAGGATGCCGTCACAGAAACCGACCAGCGCGAGCTGTTCCAGTCCATTGCCCCTCAAGTCGAAGCGGGGCTGTATCTCGTTCCAAAAGTCATCGAATAGCCTCAACCATGCTCAATTCCAGTTTGCAACAACTCGGCGATGCCTTGCGCGCCAGAAAAATCTCCAGCGTCGAACTGACGCAGCTTTATCTCGACCGCGTCGACAGCCTCAATACGAAGCTGAACGCCTACATTACCGTTCAGCCGGAAGTGTCGCTCGCGCAGGCGCGCGAGGCCGATGCGATGCTGGCAAGCGGCAATGCACAGGCGCTGACCGGCATTCCGGTCGCGCAGAAGGATATCTTCTGCGCCAAGGGCTGGCGCACGACATGCGGATCAAAGATGCTGCACAACTTCGTCGCGCCCTATGACGCGCATGTCATCGCACGATTCAACGACGCGGGCGCGGTTAACCTCGGCAAGACCAACATGGACGAGTTCGCGATGGGCTCGTCGAACGAGACTTCGCACTACGGCACGGTGAAAAACCCGTGGGATGCGGCGCGCGTGCCCGGCGGCAGTTCAGGAGGCTCGGCGGCGGCAGTTGCGGCGCGGCTGTGTGCGGCGGCCACCGGCACCGATACCGGCGGTTCGATTCGCCAGCCCGCCGCACTGTGCGGCATCTCCGGCCTGAAGCCGACCTACGGCGTGTGCTCGCGCTACGGCATGATCGCCTTTGCCTCCAGCCTCGACCAGGCCGGGCCGATGGCGCGTAGCGCGGAAGACCTCGCGTTGCTGCTCAACGTCATGGCAGGGTTCGATGAACGCGACTCGACCTCGCTGCAACGCGACAAGGAAGACTACGCGCGCGATTTGACGAGGCCGCTGGGCGGCCTGCGCATCGGTTTGCCGAAGGAGTTTTTTGCCGAGGGGCTGGGCAGCGACGTGGCGCAAGCCGTCGAAGCCGCCATCGCCGAATACCGGAAACTCGGCGCGACCGTGGTCGAGATCAGTCTGCCCAACTCGAAGCTATCGGTGCCGGTGTATTACGTGCTGGCCCCGGCGGAAGCGTCGAGCAACCTGTCGCGCTTCGACGGCGTGCGTTACGGCTACCGCGCGCCGGAATACGGCGACCTGACCGATATGTACGAAAAGAGCCGCGCGCAAGGCTTCGGCGCGGAAGTGAAGCGCCGCATCATGATCGGCACCTACGTGCTGAGCCACGGCTACTACGACGCCTACTACCTGCAAGCGCAGAAAATCCGCCGCCTGATCGCGCAGGATTTTACCGAGGCGTTCAAACAGTGCGACATCATCATGGGGCCGACCTCACCTTCTACCGCATTCAAACTGGGTGAGAAGGGCGACGACCCGGTGCAGATGTACCTGTCCGACATTTACACCATCGCGGTAAACCTCGCCGGACTGCCCGGCATGTCGATCCCTTGCGGCTTCGGTTCAAATAACATGCCGGTCGGCCTGCAGATCATCGGCAACTATTTCGACGAGGCGCGCATGCTGAATGTCGCACACCAATACCAACTGGCGACCGACTGGCACAGCCGTGCGCCGCAAGGGGTTTGATATGACCTGGGAAATCGTCATCGGGCTGGAAGTACACGCGCAGCTCTCGACCAGCAGCAAGATATTCTGCGGTGCTTCGACCGCGTTTGGCGCGGAACCGAACACGCAAGCCGATGCGGTGAGTATCGCGCTGCCCGGCGTGTTGCCGGTGCTGAACAAGGGTGCGGTGGAGCGCGCGATCAAATTCGGCCTCGCCGTCGGCGCACACATTGCACCGCGCTCGGTGTTCGCGCGCAAGAATTATTTCTATCCCGACCTGCCCAAGGGCTACCAGATCAGCCAGTTCGACCTGCCGGTGGTCGGGCAAGGTGCGCTGACCATACAGGTCGAACAGCTTTCAACAGGCTCAGGACTGCAACCCTACGAAAAAGTGGTGCGCATCACCCGCGCACATCTGGAAGAAGACGCGGGCAAATCGCTGCACGAAGACTTTCACGGCATGACCGGCATCGACCTGAACCGCGCCGGCACGCCGTTGCTGGAAATCGTTTCCGAGCCGGACATGCGCTCGGCAGCCGAGGCGGTGGCCTATGCCAAAGCGTTGCATTCGCTGGTGCGCTGGATTGACATCTGCGACGGCAACATGCAGGAAGGCTCATTCCGCTGCGACGCAAACGTGTCGGTGCGCCGTCCCGGCGAACCGCTCGGCACGCGTCGCGAAATCAAGAACCTCAACTCGTTCCGTTTCTTGCAACAGGCCATCGAATACGAAGCGCAATGGCAGATTGACACGCTGGTGAATGGCGGCACGATTCATCAGGCGACTGTGCTGTTCGATTCTGACAAATGTGAAACCCGCGCAATGCGCAGCAAGGAAGATGCGCACGATTATCGCTATTTCCCCGATCCCGATTTGTTGCCGCTGGACATCACGCCTGAGATGCTCGAACAAGTGCGCGCCACGCTGCCGGAACTACCGCAGGCCAAGCGTGATCGCTACGTCGGCGAGTACGCGCTTACTGCTTACGACTCCAACAATCTGACTGCCTCGCGCGAAATGGCGGACTTCTTCGAGGCCGCGCTGACATCCCTCTTGCCCCCTCCTCAATCCTCCCCCGAAAGCGGGAGAGGAGGCGAACGTGGAAACCAATCTTCTATCGCTGCCAAGCTGTGTGCCAACTGGCTGATTGGCGAAGTCAGCGCGCAACTCAATCGTGACGGCTTGGACTTGGCGCAATGCCCGGTCACTCCGCAACAACTGAGCGGCATGCTGGCACGCATCGTGGACGGCACCATTTCCAACTCCGGCGCAAAAGAAGTGTTTCGCACCTTATGGGCGGAAGGTGGCGAAGCAGATGCGATCATCGAAGCGAAGGGGCTGAAACAAGTCTCCGACAGTGGCGCAATTGAAGCGCTGGTGGATGAAATCATCGTTGCCAACGCCGACAAGGTCGCGGAATACCGCAGCGGCAAAGACAAACTATTCGGCTTTTTCGTCGGCCTGGCGATGAAAGCCAGCAAGGGTAAAGCCAACCCGGCGCAGTTGAATGAAGTTCTGAAGCGTAAACTCGGCGGATAGGTAGGGGC
>JBAQCT010000090.1:0-21844 GCA_049294375.1 Gallionella sp.
GCCAGCTTGTCGAAAAGCTGGTAGGCCGCAATCTGATAATTAAAGAGCGCAGCAAGGAAGATCAACGGCGCGTCGGGCTGCGCGTAACCGAAGAGGCTTCAAGGTTGTTAACTAATGCGCCCGGCCCTGCGGAAGGCGTGCTGCCGGAGGCTCTGCAAGCGTTGCCCGAACCAGCATTGCTTGCTTTGAATGACTCACTGATTGAAGTCATTGGACAGTTACGTGTTCGCGACGACAAGCTTGCCGACAGACCTTTATCGGATTTGTAATAACCCCGATGTTTCCATGATTTTTTACGACCCCCTCCTGAGCATCGGCTGGCGGGGCTGTAAAATTCGCCATGTATAATCGCGCCGTCAATACAAGAAAGGCTGGCTATGTCCATTACGATTCTGGCGATTGGCCTGATGGTTTTTTTCGCGCACTTTCTGTCGCTGCAATTCCGCAAAACCAACATCCCGGACGTGCTGGTGTTGATGCTGGTCGGCATCGTGATCGGCCCCGTGCTGGGCATCGTCACCCCGCAAGATTTCGGCAAGATCGGCTCGCTGATCGCCACCATCGCGCTAGTGGTGATCCTTTTCGAAGGTGGTACCTCGCTGAATCTGAACGTGTTGGGTAAATCACTGGGCACGACCGGCATGTTGACCATCGGGTCTTTTGTATTGACTGCCGTTATCATCACGTTGATTGGTTTCTTTGCACTGGGCTTGACCTTGCTGCCCGCCATCATGCTAGGACTTATCCTGGGTGGCGCCTCCCCTGCCGTGGTCATTCCGATAGTTGAAGCGCTAAAGTTGTCGGAAAAGCCCACCACCGTGCTGGTGTTGGAATCAGCACTGGCCGACGTTTTGTGCATCGTCGGCGTGTTTGCGTTGTTACAGGTGTACACGCAGGGTGGTGTCGAGCCGGGCAGACTGGTCGGGGGCGTGCTGGCCGCGCTGATTTTTGCTGCGGTCATCGGTGTGCTGGGCGGCATCGGCTGGCTGCTGGTGTTGGGCAAGGTGCGCGATTTCCCCAATACCATTTCCTCCACGCTTGCTTATGTGTTCATCATCTATGGTTTGACCGAGATGCTGGGTTTCTCAGGCGCCATTGCTGCGCTGGCACTGGGCATCACACTGACAAATTTTGAGAAGTTGGGACTGCACCGAATTTCGAACTTCAACGAAAACTTGGTTCCACTGAATGAAACGGATCTGACGTTTTACCGCGAAGCGGTCTTTTTGCTAAAGACCTACTTCTTCGTCTATCTCGGTATCTCCATCCATTTCAGTGAAATAAATCTGGCCATAGCTGCGATCGCCATGGTGCTGATGGTGTATGCAATGCGTCTGGTGCTTACCCGCTTCATCTTCCGAAATGCGGAATACAGCTTACGCGATGTCGCAGTCACCTCGATGATGGCACCTAAAGGATTGGCATCCGCAGTGCTGGCTGCTCTGCCGCTCAAATACGGAGTCATAGGCGGTGAAGTGATACGCGATACGACCTATATGGTAGTGTTTTTCAGTATCACATTTACTGCATTGCTGGTGATGCTCTATCCCGGACGTTTCATGCAGCGCCTTTATGCGGGGGCATTGAACAAGCCATTACCTCCTGAAACAGCAGATTCATAGATGGAACTCCATCAATTCTTTTTGTTCCTCGCCATCATTTTGATCGCAGCGCGGCTGCTGTCCGAAACGGCGGCGCGCTTCGGCATCCCCCCGGTGATCGGCGAACTGGTGGCCGGGTTGCTGGTCGGCCCTTCTCTGCTGGGTATCGTTACGCCGCAGGATTTCGGCAAGATGGGTTCGGTGATTGCGACCATCGCGCTGGTGGTGATCCTGTTCGAGAGCGGCACGTCGCTAAACTTGGGCGTGCTGGACAAGTCGCTGGCGACCACCGGCGTGTTGAGCCTGGTGTGCTTTGTGCTGACCGCCGCAATTGTGGCGCTGGCGGGGGTGGCTGTGTTGGAACTGGGCTGGCTCCCAGCGGCCTTGCTCGGCGTCACGCTGGGCGGCACTTCTTCCGCCGTTGTAATCCCGATGGTGGAATCGCTTCGCCTTTCCGAAAAACCCGCGACGGTGCTGGTGCTGGAATCGGCGCTGACCGACGTGCTGTGCATCGTCGGCGTGTTCGCGCTGTTGCAGGTGTACACGCAGGGTGGTGTCGAGCCGGGCAGACTGGTCGGCGGCGTACTGGCCGCGTTGATTTTAGCGGCGGTCATCGGTGTGCTGGGCGGCATCGGCTGGCTGCTGGTGCTGGGCAAAGTGCGCGACTTTCCAAACACGACTTCATCCACGCTCGCCTATGTGTTCATCGTCTATGGCGTGACCGAGCAGCTCGGTTTTTCCGGTGCGATTTCCGCGCTGGCGCTGGGCATTACCATGACCAATTTCGAGCAGTTCGGGCTGACCCGCATCAATAGCCTGTCGAGCAAGAGCATTGAGCCGTTGAACGAAATAGACCGGGTGTTTTACCGCGAATCGGTGTTCCTGCTGAAAACCTACTTCTTCGTCTATATGGGTATATCCATTCATTTTGGTACGGCGCACCTGGCTTTGACCGCAACCGCCATGACGGTGCTGGTATTCGCCATGCGCACCAGCCTGACGCGTTTCGTTTACCGCGATGCCGGATACACCCTGCGCGATTCCGCGATGACCTCGATGATGGCGTCGAAGGGGCTGGCGGCGGCGGTGCTAGCCGGGCTACCGCTGCAACACGGTGTGGTCGGCGGCGAGATCATCCGCGACACGACCTACATGGTGGTGCTGGTTAGCATCTCGCTGTGCGCGTTGCTGGTGGCGGTGTATCCGCTGCCGGGTATGCAGAAATTCTACTCGCGCGCGCTGGGTAAGCCGCTTGCAGAGACAGCCAATCGTTGATACTTTACCGGACATGGAAAGCTTGATAGTCAATTTGAGCGGGCATCCGCTCTTTGTAAAGGGCGTGACAGCCGTTCTGGTCATGATCCTCATCCTGTCGCTGGTGCGCCTCGCCCAAGCCATCGTCTCGGCCAATATCGAAGACAAGGATTTGCGCTACGGGACGCGCAAGGCCTTCAGCCTGGCTGGTTACGTGCTGATGCTAGCCGCCGCTATCGTCATCTTCAGCGACCAGATGACCAACCTGGCCGTCATCATCGGTGCGCTCAGCGTGGGCATCGGTTTCGCCTTGCGCGAGGTGATACAGGGTCTGATAGGCTGGGCAGTCGTGTCTTTCGGTAAGCTGTACAAGACCGGCGACCGCATCCAGATCGGTGGTGTCATGGGCGATGTCGTCGATATCGGGCCATTGACCACGACGGTCATTGAGTGTTGTGCGTGGGTCAAGTCGGATCTTTACAATGGCCGTGTGGTGATCCTGTCGAACAGCCTGATCCTGCGCGAGCATGTCTTCAATTACAACGCCGAGTTCCCGTTTCTGTGGGACGAAATCGTGATTCCCGTCCGGACGGGCTCGGACCATCGCCTGGCGCGCGACATCATCGAGACGACCGGAAAAACCGTGCTGGCGAAGATAATCGAAGCGGAAAAAGATTCTTGGTCAAATTTCGTCCGCCACAACCGCGCCGACGAAGAAACACTCGAACCGGTGGTCACGATGAGTTTCGATTCCAACTGGATCGAGTTCACCCTGCGTTACATCGTCTACCCCCAGATCAGGAGAAGCACCAAAGACAAGCTGTTTTCCGGCATCCTCGCCGGGTTCGAGGCGACATGCGGCAAGGTGCAGGTCGCCTCGGCGAACATGCAACTGACAGAAATCCCGGCGCTATCCCTTCATCTCCAGGAGGATGGTGCAACCCATCACTCTGAAAAAAACAGTTAGCCGCAGAGCCGGGCGTAGGGGCCTGCATGGGTGCTCCCATCATCAAACATAGGGCGGAACCACAGGGCTTGAGTTGCGGTTTTTCAGCGGCTTAGGTAAAAGTGCTTTGCGATGACCGCACTGGCATAAATATCTTTCATGCCATCGTTCCATTACTTGTCTTTATTCAAGGCCAGCTTGAGCAATCCTTGCCGGATTGGCTATTCAATTTTGTCCGCCTTCGCCAAACGAAACGCCGGCGCTTTACCTTGCCTGTCCTGTCCGGCGTAGATGGTCAGGTCCATATGATTGTAGGGAATCTCAATGCTGCGCGCATCGAACGCTTCCTTCAGTCGCCGCAGAAACTCGCGCCGCACGCCCCATTGTTCCAGCGCAACGGTTTTGAAACGGCAGCGAATCACGATTGCCGAGTCCGCCCAATCCTGCACTCCGGCGATGTCAATATCATCGAGTATCTTCGCGCCGACCACCTCCGACGCACGTAACTGTCCGGCGACTTCGCGCATGACTTCACAGACCTCGCCAATATTTTCGCTGTAAGCGATGCTCACGTCGATCACCGCATAAGCATAACCGCGCGATTTGCTGGTGACGGTGGTAATCAGCCCGTTCGGAATATAGTGGACGTTCCCTTCGTAGTCGCGCAGGCAGACATAGCGCAAGGTGACATCTTCCACCAGGCCACTCTTGTCGCTTATCTCTACCACGTCACCCTGCCGTATCTGGTTTTCCAGCAGCAGGAAAAAACCGTTGAAGTAATCCTTGATCAGGCTTTGCGCGCCGAAACCGACCGCAATACCTACCACCCCGGCCGCGCCGAGGATGGGTGCGATAGAGATGCCCACCTCGCTCAATACCAACATGCCCGATACCAGAGAAATCACCGTGGTGGAGATGTAGCGGAACACGCTCGCCAGCGTCTTGATGCGCCTTTCTTCCTCGGCGGTATCGGCACGGGTATGCATATAGTCGCGGAACATGCGGATCAACTTGCGGCTCAACCCCATCAGCAACCAGGCCAGCAGCAGAATGACGATGACGTGCAACAATTCTGGCGGAAGATGCAGGTAGTCCAAAATTGACTGGCTATTCATACATTCTCCTTTGAGCATCCTTCAAAAAGAAATGGGTGTCCGCCGCGAACGCTTCCTCCACGCCGCATTGGATGAGCGGCTTGGTGAGGATAGGCAGCATCTCCTTGGGCTGTGCCTTGGTAGCGGGCAGGAAGCGGGTGCCGTAACCGGCTACCGGAAAAAGACATTTCATGATCATGATTCTCTCCTTGTTTGTCAGTCGGCCAGCCAATAGCATGAAAGCGGCGGAATCATGAGCGCATTATTTTCCGCCGTGATGCGTGCACCGGAACAAAGGTCTTTCATGCTGCCTTGCTGAATCAAGCCATGCGGACGTAATGGGTCAATCTGGAGTGCCTGTGCCTCAACGTTGAAGTTGCAGATCACCAATACTTTGTTACGGCTGTTCTGCTGGTCGGTTCTGGAGAAAACCAGCAGGTTGGGGTTGTCCACGACGAACAATTGCCGGTTGTCGAAATCCGCGAAGGCCGTTATCTCCTTGCGCAACGCAATCATCTTTTTCAGCGCGCGGAATATCCGGTGTTCCACCGTGCCGGTCCGATGGCGCTTTTCTGCCTTGTTCCAGTCGAAGTATGAGCGGTTCATCCAGCGGTTGTCGTCACGTTGGAATGGGTCTGCAAGATACTCCAGATTGTTGAGCGTGCCGATCGCATCGCCGTAGTAGAGCAGCGGTATGCCGCCAAACGACAGGATCACGCCATGCAGCAACAGGATTGTCTTGATCGCCGTGTCAATGGCGCCTTCGTCATTGTTTTCCAACGCGGATTCGAGCCCGACCAGTGAGGCGAGCGAGCCGGAAATGCGCGCATCGCCGGTCTCGGAATTTTCGCCGAACGGCAGCCCTCTGGCGGACGAGCCCGGAAACCTGCCGGTGAAATAATCGACCAGAAAGCGCCGGTGTTGCGCCGGGTCATAGCCCGACAACCGGGCATCGTTGTCGGCGAAACCCAGGCCGATGTCATCGTGGCAGCGCACGTAGTTGAGCCAGGTCGCACGCTCCAGCTTGAGCGGCAGGTTCTTGACTCCAAGGTTGAGCAGCTTCGCGTTCTTGGTGGCGACGGCATCCCAGAGCAGCGCCATCAGCGTGGCGTTGTAGGCTATCTCGCATTCCTTGGCGTTGATCGCGTCTTCGCCGAAATACTTGGTGATCTCGCTGGGCGCGACGATGGCCTCGGCGATGAACAGCACGCCGGGCGCGGTCACCTGGCAGCAATCCTTCATCAGTTGCAGCAGCAGGTGCGCCTCGCGCTCGTTCTGGCAGGTGCCGCCGATCTTCTTCCACAGGAACGCCACCGCGTCCAGGCGCAGGATGTCCGCGCCCTTGTTCGCCCAGAACAGGATGATGTCGATCATCTCGATCAGCACCGCCGGGTTGTGGTAATTCAGGTCCCACTGGTAGCTGTTGAAGACGGTCATCACCCATTTGCCCATCGTCGCATCCCGGGTGAAGTTGCCCGGCGAGGTTTCTGGGAATATCTCCGGCATGGTTTCTTCGTAGGCATCCGGCATTTCCCGGTCGTCGAAGATATAGTAATAGTCCTGGTATTTTTTTTCGCCCCGGCGCGCGCGCTGCGCCCATTCGTGCTCGTCCGAGGTATGGTTGACCACGACGTCGAGCACCAGCAGCATGTCGCGCCGCTTCAGGGTAGCAGACAGCGCCTCGATGTCCTCCGTGGTGCCGTAACGCGCGTCGATCTTGTGGAAGTCGCGTACCGCATAGCCGCCGTCACTGTGGCCCGGCGGACAGTCGAGGATGGGCATGATGTGCAGCATGTTGGCGCCCAGATCCTGCAAGTAGGGCAGCCTTGTGCGCAGGCCCTTCAGGTCTCCGGCGAAGCGGTCGCAATACAGCGCCATGCCGACCCACTTCTGGCTCATGAACCAGTTGTAGTCGCGTTCGCGCGCCAGATCCGATTTGCGCAAGTGCGGCGTCCGCTCCATGTAGCGCAACGCGAGCGTTTCGACCAGACTGACCATCTGTTCCTTGAAATCGGGACGGTTGCCGTACAGCAAGTGGAACAGGGAATGGATCGCGTAGAAATTCGCGCCGAGCCGGGTGTAGAAATGCCGCAGCCGCATGTTACCGATCTCCGGTTTCAAGGCGGCCAGGATTTCGTTCAGCAGCGCATGCGAGGCTTGTTCGTACATCAGCAGTCCCTAGTTATATTTGGGGTTATATTTGATTCGCGAAGCCATGCATCGGCTTCCGGCAGATAATGGGCGAAGCCTTCGAGCACACCGGCGCTGTAGTTGCCGTTCATGCCGAGGTAGCCACCCTTGGCGATATAGACGCGGCCCGCACCGCCACTCGCCAGCCGCTTGGTTTCCGCGTCGGCGTTTGCCACCAGCACGGCCTGGATGCCGCTTTTCAGCACGTCCAGATCGTTGCCGCTGTCGCCTGCGAAAACCGTATTCTCGTGGCCGTAGCCTTGCTGCCGCATCAGGAACGCGATGGCGTGCAACTTGTTGGCGCTGGCCGGCAGGACATCCAATAATCCGACGGCGGCGGCTTCGTCGACGCTCCAGATCAGGTTGGCCCTGATGCCGGCCTGCTTCAGGCGCGCCTCCATTTCGCCGAGCAATTCTCGCACATCCGTTTCCAGCGGGACATAGAAACTGAGCTTGTGGCGGTTCTGCTTTTCGTGTTCCTGCAAGCGCAGCGCCGGAAACACGCTCAGCGACCGGTAGAGTTCGCTATGCGTCAGGCCATTCCAGTCCGGCGCGATCTGCGCGTCCCATTCGTCCCATTGCCGCCAGCCGGACAGGCCGATCCGGTAGATGGTCGCGCCGACATCGGCGATGGCGAAGTCAGGCTGCGGCAGATCGTATTCCGCGATGGCCTGCTCGATGAGCGCGCGATGCCTGCCGCTCACATAGGCCAGCGTGACCTCTTCGCGACCCGCCAAGCGCCTAAACCTTTGCATTGCCAACGGCGATTCCGGCTGTGTGCCGTTCGGGATCAGCGTCCGGTCGAGATCGGTGCAAAGCAAATATCGTTTCATGGTGCCACCATTTCCCGCTCGTCCGTAAAGAACTCGTAGTGATCCATCGCTTCCAAAATGCCAGCCGCATGCTGTTTTTTCGCAAAATAAATTTTATCGGCGTTGGTCAAGTCGGATAATTCCGCAAGATGACGGTTATCCACGACCACCCCCAAAGTATTGCCCCGCAACATGTCCGCATCGGCGCCGGTAACGCCGGCAACCAGCGTATTCTTCAGCGGGAAGCCCAGTTGCTCCGCGCACCAGCGCAGGGCGAGCCCTTTGGATGCCCTGACCGGCAGCACGTCGAGAAATTGCCCGAAGGAAAAGACGACGTTCACCGTCTGCTCGTTGCGTAACAGCGCCTGCCGGATTTCCTGTATATCCGCCACAACAGGATCGATGTAGTAGCTGATTTTGAAGAAGCTCTGCTGATTTTTCGGTTGCATCACAAGCCCCGGTATCTCGTTGAGAATATTGCGCACTTCATGAGGGTTCCACAGGTGGTTGATATGGCGCTCCCAAATGTTATCCTTGGTCAGATCCGGTGCATAGTGAATCTCCGTCCCCTGTCCGGTGATCAATACATCCGGTTGAGGAATATGGTAATGACGCAACGTGACCAGCGCGTCATCCAGGCGGCGTCCCGTCGCGACGCCGAAAATGATCGACTTGCGACGAACCTGCATGGCTTTCAGTAACGACGGCAGGGATTCCCGGTCTCCGATCAGGTTCAAATCGAGACTGGTGAAAATCGCCTTCTCGCGGAACGTCCCCTGCCGCCTGTCATGGCTTATTCTGGGTAACGGCTCGGTTTTTTCCACCAATGGCTTGATAACCGCCATGTATTTTCCCGCGTGTGCCGGCCACGAATAGTGGCGGCATACACCCTGAATGCCGTTACTTGCCAAACGGAGCCATTTGGCTTTATTTGTCACTGTCTGGAGAAGTATTTCCGCCATGGCTGGCTTATCGAGCGGATTGATCAAATAGCCGTTCTGGCAATTCCCGATGATGTCTGCCGGGCCGCCGTCCTCCGTCGCCACAATCGGCAAGCCGCAGGCTGCCGCCTCGATCAGCGTCAGACCGAAAGGTTCTGTCAGCGCGGGGTTGATGAATACGCCACGGGACGCAGTCGCAAGGCGATATAGAACAGAAACATCCTCCGCCTTGTGATGTTTCGGATAGGCTACCTTGCCATACAAGTCATATTTGTCGATCGCCAGCAGTATTTCATTCAGTACGGTTTTAGAAACGTCTTCCATGTCATGGAGGTCATCGCGGTTTCCTGCCACGATCACCAGATTGGCTGCCTGTTGCAAGCGCGGCGATTCGCCGTATGCCTCGATCAAGGAAACGATATTCTTTTTTGGGTCGGGGCGCGACAGCGCCAGTATGATCGGCTTGTTGGGCTGTTTCAGGAAACGCTTGAGCTCGAGCGCAATAGCGCTGTTTTTTTCGTTTCCCTGCGGCGGAAAAAATCTTTTCATATCCGTGCCGGGCGGGATTACCCGCATGCGTTCCGGCTGGTAGAAGTCATATAGACTGTATTGCTGATCGATCTCTTGCTGCGTGCTGGTGATAACGCGTTCGGCAACGCCCAGCGTGGTCTCTTCCGCATCGATGCGGCGCGAGATGTGGTAGGTGGTTTCGATCTCGCCATGTTTGACACCACCGGCCAGCAACTGCTTGCGTTTGCTGCGGCCCAGCGAATGGCCGGTATGCACCAGCGGTATGCCGAGCTGGTGCGAAAGCCGTGCGCCCACATGGCCGGCATCCGCATAATGGCTATGGATGACATCTGGCATGCGCCCTTGGTTTTTGAGGTAAGCGAGTGCATTATCCGAAAAACTTTCGAGCGAGTCCCATAACATTTCCTTGCGCAGATATTTTTGTTCTCCGCACTCGATGCGCACGATACTCGCTTTCTCAGTCAGCAGTTCGGATCGTTGCGCATAATCGGCACTGATCTGGCTGTCCATAACACGCCGCGTCAGCAAGTCCACTTTCCCCACATCCGGACGCTCGCTCAAGGCGTGCGCAAGCTCCACGACATACTTGGTCTGGCCGCCGGTATCCGCATCGCGCCCCAGTTCGAGGTCATGGCCGCGAATCAGCCCGTGCACGCTGATCAGGACGATATACAACGGTTTTCCGGATTCCGGCTGGCGAGTATTCATATTTCCCATTCTCTGATAAACGGCTGGTAAAAATCCGCATGGCCGGGAACTGCGCCGCGGATGCTGCAGATCGCGGCGGCGAAAGAGTTGGCGCGCGCCAGCGTGTTTTCCATAGGCCAGTGCCGCAGCGCACCCAGAATATAGACTGCGGCGAACCCATCGCCTGCGCCGACCGTATCCATCACAGTTGCGCCACGGTTGCTTGCAACAGCCTCAATGGCTTTACCGGTGTAGTTCATTTGCCAGGCCCCTTCCGGCCCGCAGGTGACCACCACCTGCTCGAGATCGAATTGGCGCATCAATTCCATAACCCGATCCTGCGGCCCGTACCCCGGCAACTTGAGCATTCCGCCCAGCACGTCCAGCTCTTCCGCATTCAGCTTCACGATATTCGCGTATCGCAGGGCTGAACGCAGCGTCTTTTCGTCGTACCAGGGCGTGCGCAAATTGACATCCAGGAATTTCGCCGCACTCGTGCTGCGCAGCAGGGTTGTCAGCGCCCGGCGGGAAACTTCGTGGCGCTGCGCCAGCGTGCCGTAGTAAATCAGCGCGGGGTCGAGCGGGAGCCTGACCATGCGCGCAACCGCCGGGTGTATAAAATCATAAGCCTGTTCGGGCAGGATTTCGAAGCGGTGGCCGTCGTTTTCCAGGTGTACTTTCACCTGCCCGGTCGGGCGATGCCTGTCAATCTGGACACCGCCGATCTCCATCCCGTTTTGCACCATCGTGCCGAGCACGCTCCTGCCCGGATCGTCGTTACCCACGCGAGAGAGCAAAACCGGGTTGCGCCCGAAGGCCTTGAGGTGTCTTGCGACATTGAAAGGCGCGCCGCCCAGAACGGTGCGGTCTGGAAAAATATCCGCCAACACCTCGCCAAACAGCACGACCCGGCCATTCTGACTGATGTTTAAGGTGTGTTCGTCTCCGTGCGGCATCGGCTGTGCCAATCGCGCTTTCAAACCTGTTTGTCGGCAGATTTAACGATCATGGCAAGCCTGTCCTCCCCGATGATGAAACTTGCCATGACCGTTTCCCCCTATCCAACTTTCCCCCGCAGGCGGGAGAAAGGGCAAACGATCGCTTCGCGAGTTTCATGTTAACGCGGCTGCGGTTTTCTTTATGGCGCGCCATCAAGGCCGGATTGATCTTCACCGGTTCCTCCTGTAAAAATGAGCAGGTTGCAAAATAATATTGCCAGCAATTCAATTGCCACCAATATAATTGATGCAAACGATGAATGCAAACTTTATAATTCGGACAACCGAAGCAACCGGCGCAAAATCCATGAGGCATAACGTGGGCAATCGCAATAAAATTCAGTGCGCGCCAACAGACCCAGGCACGCCATTTTACGCAGATTGCCAAGAAAGTTTTGATCAGAGTCGCTAAGATGGCAACTCCTTCGCGTGGAAACTGAAGTCATGGAACTGCACCAATTCTTTCTTTTTCTCGCCATCATCCTGATTTCGGCGCGGGTATTTTCCGAGACGGTGGCACGTTTCGGCATTCCCTCGGTGATCGGCGAGCTGCTGGCCGGCCTGCTGATTGGCCCATCACTGCTGGGCTGGGTGTCGCCGGATACCACGATGAAGCTGCTGGCCGAGATCGGCATCATCCTGCTGCTGTTCGAAGTCGGCATGGATACCGATTTGAGCCGCCTGGCACGCTCCGGCAGCAAACCGATTGTCGTGGCAGTGCTCGGCTTCACTTTACCGTTCGCGCTGGGCTATGGCATCAGCGTGTGGGTATTCGGCCTACCTGAACTGACTGCCCTGTTTATCGGCGGCACACTCACCGCCACCAGCATCGGCATCACCGTGCGCGTGCTCGACGATCTGGGCAAACGCCATTCCGACGAGGCGCAAATCGTGATCGGCGCGGCGGTGCTGGATGATATTCTCGGCGTACTGGTGCTCGCGTTCCTGTACCAGTTCGCGGTGGAGCAGCAAGTATCGATCCGGGCATTGGGTGAGGTAGGTTTGTATATCCTCATCTTCATGGTGCTCGGGCCGCTGGTCGCCAAACTGGCTTCGACGGTGATCGACCATTTCGACCAGCACGCCGCCACACCGGGGCTGTTGCTGACCATGGCGCTGTCGCTGATCCTGCTGTTCTCCTGGCTTGCGCATGCGGTGGGCGCACCGGAAATCATGGGCGGCTTCGCGGCGGGGCTGGCGTTCAGCCAGCACTTCGGTTTCAGGCTGTGGATGGGCAAGTCCGCCGCGCTTGAATTCAAACCCAGCCCGAAGCTGGCGCACCGCCTCGAAGAGCAGATGCGCCCGCTGATCCACACCTTCTCACCGCTGTTTTTCGTGATGGTCGGCGTATCGCTCAACCTCAAGGCCGTGAACTGGGGTTCCTCGTTCATCTGGGAGCTGGCGGCATTGCTGTTGCTCGTCGCCTTCTTCGGTAAATTCGCGGCGGGCTTCTTCATCCGCGAATCTCGACGTAACCAGATAGCCATCGGTCTTTCGATGGTTCCGCGCGGCGAGGTGGGGCTGATATTCGCGCAACTGGGTTTCAGCCAGGGCATTCTAAACGGCGAACTGTATGCCGCTCTGCTCATCGTCATTGCGCTGACCACCATGTCGCCACCGTTTCTGCTCAAGTGGTTTTATGGCAGAGATGGGTGATCCGGAATCGGGTGTCATTTATTCCTGATCAAACTTCCACCTTCGATACCTCCCCGCGAACAGTTAGAATACGCAGTGTTTGTTGAGCCTCCACGGCAGCCTGTCAGAATAATTTTTGAAGACTAATTGATGAATCGTTTTATTGTACTGATGTCCATGCTGTTCTTGCCACCACTGGCGCATGCATCGGCAGATGCCGAACGCCTCGACCTGACCGGCAACTGGGTCGGCATCACTTCGGTACTGCTGTTCTTTGTCGCCTATTTGGTCGTGATGGCCGAAGAATTCACGCATCTGCGCAAGTCCAAGCCGGTAATGCTGGCCGCCGGCATCATCTGGGCGCTGATCGCGTGGCATTACCAGACGCACGACATCCCGCATGTTGTCGGGATCGCGTTGCGCCACAACTTGGAAGAATACGCCGAGCTGATGCTGTTCCTGCTGGTGGCGATGACTTATATCAATGCGATGGAGGAGCGCAACGTGTTCGAGGCGCTACGCTCCTGGCTGATCCGCAAGGGTTTCGGCTACCGCGCGCTGTTTTGGGTGACCGGCCTGCTGTCGTTCTTCATCTCGCCGGTCGCCGACAATCTGACTACCGCGCTGCTGATGGCGGCGGTGGTGATGGCGGTCGGCGCCGGCAACAAAAAGTTTGTCATGCTTTCCTGCATCAACATCGTGGTCGCCGCCAACGCGGGCGGTGCGTTCAGCCCGTTCGGCGACATCACCACGCTGATGGTCTGGCAGAAGAACATCGTGGCCAGCAACGGCCCGGTTGATTTCTGGGTGTTCTTCGCGCTGTTCATCCCGTCGTTGGTCAACTGGCTGATACCGGCGGCGCTGATGCACTTTGCCGTGCCCGACGAAAAACCACTGGGCGGCGGCGAGATGGTCGCGATGCGGCGCGGCGCGCTCACCATCGTGGCGCTGTTCCTGTTAACCATCGCGCTGGCGGTGAGCTTCCACAGCGTCTTGAGCCTGCCGCCGGTCATCGGCATGCTCACCGGCCTGTCGCTGCTCCAGTTCTTTGCCTATTACCTGAAGGTGCGCGGCGAGAAGACCCACGCGCGAGGCGGCGACGCGGAAAACATCGGTAGCCCGGTGGCGTTCGACATCTACCGCAAGGTGGCGCGCGCCGAATGGGACACATTGTTCTTTTTCTATGGCGTCGTGATGTGTGTCGGCGGCTTGGGTTTTATCGGCTATCTGGGCATGATTTCCCAAACGATCTATGGCGGATGGGGCGCAACAAATGCAAATATCGCTATCGGCATTATTTCGGCGGTTGTCGATAATATTCCGGTGATGTTCGCGGTGCTGACCATGATGCCGGATATGTCAATCGGCCAGTGGCTACTGGTCACGATGACCGCAGGGGTCGGCGGATCGCTGCTATCGATCGGTTCGGCGGCTGGCGTCGCGCTGATGGGGCAGGCGCGAGGAATTTACACCTTTTTCGGCCACCTCAAATGGACACCGGCCATCGCGCTCGGTTATGCGGCAAGTATAGGTACGCACATGGTGTTGAACCATAATTTATTCTGAATGTTTAACGCTATCTTTGCATGGCCCTGCCCGACCAGCGCACCAAGTGGCTGGCGAAGAAACTGGACTTGCTGGTGGAAGAATAGCCGCTATGCTTCTCGCTGCGCGCCGCCGTGGACAAGTCGGCGCAACAGCGTAAATGGTTCCATTATTCGACGCAATGCGCTACGCTTATTGCACTCTACGAGCCACAGCAATTTAAAAGGAACCAGCTATGCCGATAATTTCCATGTTTTACGGAATCATCATCCGCATGTTTCTTCTCGACAATAAGCGTCACGATTTACCGCACATCCATGCAAAATACGCTGAATTCGAGGCTTCTGTCAGCATAGGCGAAGGTGAGATTCTTGCCGGTGATTTGCCGCGCAAGCAATTACGTTTGGTGCAGGCATGGATAGAACTTCACCGCGATGAGTTGCTGGCTGATTGGGATTTGGCCGTTGGCGGTGAAAATCCCTACAAAATCGATCCATTGTGAGAACCGCCATGTATTGGGATGTCATAACCGTTAAGCCGTTACCCGACTATCGTATTCAGGTCGAGATAGAGGATGGGCGCAAGGGTATATTCGATGTAAAACCCTATCTTGATCGCGGTGTTTTCAGTGAACTAAAAGATGTTCATTACTTCAACCAGGTGGGTATCGTGTATGGGGCGGTGACATGGCCGCACGAGCAAGACATCGCCCCTGAAACCCTGATTGCCGAAATGTCCCCTCTCGAACCAACGTGCGCCTGTTGATTGGCAAATTCTCCACCCTATCTGCATCACCAGCGTATCCGGCCCGCAATGGCGCAATAATACCGGGCAGATTTTTTTCCGTGTTTTAAGCTCAACTGGAGCGTAAACGATGAGTGATTGGCATCATCTTTCCTCGCAAGAAACGCTTGATGCCGTTTCTTCGAGCGCGCACGGGTTGAGCCATGCCGAGGCGGTGCGGCGGCTCGCGCAATACGGCCCGAACCGCCTGACGCCACCCAAACGGCGCGGCCCCTTGCTGCGCTTCCTGCTGCAATTCCACAACGTGCTGATCTATGTGCTGCTGGCCTCGGCGGTTGTCACGGCTCTGCTCGCGCATTGGGTGGACACCGGCGTGATCGTCGGGGTGGTGGTGATCAACGCCATCATCGGCTTCATCCAGGAAGGCAAGGCAGAAAAAGCCATGGATGCGATCCGCCGCATGCTGTCGCCCGAGGCCACCGTGCTGCGTGCGGGCAAGCGCGAAGTCATCGCGGCGGAAGCATTGACACCCGGCGACATCGTGTTGCTGCAATCGGGCGACAAGGTGCCTGCCGACCTGCGCCTGCTCTCCACGAAGAACCTGCGCATCGAGGAAGCGGCGCTGACCGGCGAATCCACCGCCGTCGAGAAAAACACTGCCGCGACGAGCGTGCAGGCCGTGCTCGGCGACCGCTTCTGCATGGCCTATTCGGGCACGCTGGTGGTGTATGGCCAGGGGACGGGCGTGGTGGTCGCCACCGCCGATCAAACCGAGATCGGGCGCATCAGCGCCTTGCTGGAGGATGTGCAGACGCTCACCACGCCGCTGCTGCGGCAGATGGAAACCTTCGGGCGCTGGCTGACTGTCGCGATCCTGGCGCTGGCTGTAATCACTTTTTTATTCGGCTGGCTGGTGCATCACTTCAACCTCGGCGATATGTTTCTCGCCGCTGTGAGCATGGCGGTGGCGGCGATCCCGGAAGGGATGCCCGCCGTGCTAACCATCACGCTGGCGCTCGGCGTGCAGCGCATGGCAAAGCGCAACGCCATTGTCCGCCGCCTTCCCGCAGTCGAGGCGCTCGGCTCGGTGACGGTGATCTGTACCGACAAAACCGGCACGCTGACGCGCAACGAAATGACGGTGCAGCGTGTCATCACCGCCGCACAGATGTTCGAGGTGAGCGGCACCGGCTATGCGCCGCATGGCGGTCTGGCCATCGACGGCAAGGAGGTGAATATCGCCGAGCATGCCGAAACGCTCGATCTGTTGCGCGCAGGATTGCTGTGCAACGATGCCGCGCTGCACGAGGCCGGGGGCGCATGGCACATCACGGGCGACCCGACCGAGGGCGCGCTCGTCACGCTGGCGGTAAAACTGGGGCTGGGTACCACGTTCAAGCACGAATCGCTGCCGCGCACCGACCTTATCCCGTTCGAATCCGAGCATCGTTTCATGGCCACCCTGCATCACGATCACGCCGGGCATGCCTTTGTTTTTGTAAAAGGCGCGGTGGAACAAGTGCTGGAGATGTGTCACCGGCAGCGCGCGCTGGGCGAAGACGAAGCGCTCGACCTGGGGTACTGGCACAGCAGGATGGCGGAAACCGGGGCGCTCGGGCTGCGCGTACTGGCGCTGGCGATGAAAATCGTCGGGGATGGACAGCGCGAATTGAATTTCGGCGACATGCGGGGCGGGTATACCCTGCTGGGCATGGTCGGCATTACCGATCCGCCGCGCGAAGAAGCCATTGCCGCCGTGCGCGATTGCCGCGCAGCGGGCATCCGCGTGAAGATGGTCACCGGAGACCATGTCGAGACAGCGCGCGCCATCGCCGCACAGCTCGGCATCGGCAACCAAGCCCTCACCCCCGTTCCCCCTCTCCCGCAAGCGGGCGAGGGGTACGGTCAGCCCTCGCTGCGCGAGCCTTTATCTATACGCGCGCTGACCGGCAGTGAACTGGATGCGCTCGACGAAGCGGCCTTGCGCGAGGCGGTGCGCGATGTGGATGTGTTCGCGCGCGCCAGCCCGGAACACAAGCTGCGCCTGGTCGCGGCATTGCAGGCCAACGGTGAGATCGTCGCCATGACTGGCGACGGCGTGAACGATGCGCCCGCGTTGAAGCGTGCCGACATCGGCGTAGCCATGGGCATGAAGGGGACGGAGGTCGCCAAGGAAGCCGCCGAGATGGTGCTGGCCGACGATAATTTCGCCACCATCGCGCACGCCGTGAAAGAGGGGCGCACCGTCTACGACAACATCAAGAAAGCCATCGTGTTCATCATGCCCACCAACGGCGGCGAGGCGGGCATGGTGCTGGTCGCCATCCTGCTGGGCATGACGCTCCCGATCACGCCGGTGCAAATCCTGTGGGTGAACATGGTCACCGCCGTTACGCTGGCGCTGGCATTATCGTTCGAAAAACCGGAGCCGGGCGTGATGCGGCGACCGCCGCGCGATCCGCGCGAACCGATCCTGTCCGGCTTCATGCTGTGGCGCATCGTCTTCGTTTCCCTGCTACTGACCGTCGGGTCGCTCGCGCTGTTTATATGGGAGAACGCGCGCGGCGTGGGCATCGAAGAAAGCCGTACCGTCGCGGTCAACGCGCTGGTGATCGGCGAGATGGCTTACCTGTTCAATTGCCGTTACCTGCTCGCGCCGGTGCGCACCTGGCAGGATTTCACCGGCAACCCTTATGTGTTGCTCACCATTGCCATCCTCGCAGTCATCCAGGCAGGCTTCACCTACCTGCCGTTCATGCAGGAGTTGTTCGGCGTGGTCGCGCTCGATGCTGCCGCATGGGCGCGCATCATCGGTTTCGGTGTGCTTCTGTTCGCTGCGGTCGAAGTGGAGAAAACGCTGCTCCGGCAAGCCCGGAGGAAATAATTGCGCTTGAAAAAACAGCCCATCACCCTGTGCTGGGAGATGGGCTGCATGCCATGCAAGTTTGACAAAGCAGGCCGTTAGGCCGCTTGCCAGATTTAACCAATAGATGCCAACGCCGCGTTGAAGGTCGCGCTGGGGCGCATCGCCGCAGAGGTCTTGGCGAAGTCCGGGTGGTAATAGCCGCCCATATCCACCGGCTTGCCCTGAGCACCGATCAGCTCACCATTGATCTTCGCCTCGTTCTCGGTCAGCGTCTTCGCCAGCGGAGCAAACTTCGCCTGCAAGTCCTTGTCCTTGGTCTGCGCGGCCAAGGCCTGCGCCCAGTACAGAGCCAGGTAGAAGTGGCTACCGCGATTGTCGATCTCACCCACTTTTCTGGCTGGCGACTTGTTGTTGTCGAGTATCTTGCCGTTGGCCTGGTCGAGCGTATCGGCCAGAACCTGCGCCTTTTGGTTCTTCATGCTCTGCGCAAGATGCTCCAGCGATACGCCGAGCGCCAGGAATTCGCCCAGCGAATCCCAGCGCAGGTAGCCTTCTTCCTGGAACTGCTGCACATGCTTCGGAGCGGAACCGCCCGCGCCGGTTTCGAACAATCCGCCACCGTTCATCAGCGGCACGATGGACAGCATCTTCGCGCTGGTGTTCAGTTCGAGGATCGGGAACAGGTCGGTGAGGTAATCGCGCAGCACGTTGCCGGTGACGGAGATCGTGTCCAGTCCCTTGCGTGCGCGCTCCAATGTGGCGCGGCATGCATCGGCCGGTTCCATGATCTTGATGTCGAGGCCCTTGGTGTCGTGATCCTTGAGGTACTTCTCGACCTTGGCGATGATCTGCGCATCGTGTCCGCGGTTCTTGTCCAGCCAGAAGATCGCCGGGGTACTGGACAGGCGCGCGCGGGTGACGGCCAGCTTGACCCAGTCCTGTATCGGCGCATCCTTGGTCTGGCACATGCGGAAGATGTCGCCCTGCTCCACTTTCTGCTCCAGCAGTGTCTTGCCCGCCGCATCGACCACGCGAACAACGCCGTTGCCAGCCGCTTCAAAGGTCTTGTCGTGCGAGCCGTATTCCTCGGCCTTTTGCGCCATCAGGCCGACGTTGGGCACGGAGCCCATGGTCACCGGGTCGAGCGCGCCGTTCTTCTTGCAATCGTCAATCACGGCCTGGAAAACACCGGCATAGTTGCGGTCGGGAATCATCGCCTTGGTGTCGTAGGCCTTGCCGTCGGCGCCCCACATCTTGCCGCCGTCGCGGATCATCGGCGGCATGGAAGCGTCGATGATCACGTCGCTTGGCACATGTAAATTGGTGATGCCCTTGTCGGAATTCACCATCGCCAGTTGCGGCTGCTTCTTGAAGCATGCCTGGATGTCGGCCTCGATCTCGGCACGTTTGGCATCAGGCAGCGTGGCAATCTTCGCCAGCAGATCGCCGAAGCCGTTGTTGACGTTGACGTTCAGCTCCTTGATGGTCGCGGCGTGCTTGTCGAACACGTCCTTGAAGTACACGGTGACGGCGTGGCCGAACATGATCGGATCGGATATCTTCATCATCGTGGCCTTGAGGTGCAGCGACAGCAGCACGTTTGGCTCTTTCTTCGCTTCCTCGATCTGCTCTGCGTAGAACTTGCGCAATGCACGGCAGCTCATGGCGCAAGAATCAATCACTTCGCCCGCCTTCAGCGTGGTCTTTTCTTTCAGCACCGTGGTCTTGCCGTCGCTGCCGACAAACTCGATGCGCACCGGGCCGGCTTCGCTGACCGTGACGGATGTTTCGCTGCCGTAAAAGTCGCTGGCGGTCATGTGCGCCACGTGGGTCTTGGAATCAGGAGCCCATTTACCCATGCGGTGCGGATGCTTCCTCGCGAAATTCTTCACCGAAAGCGCCGCGCGGCGGTCGGAGTTGCCCTCGCGCAATACGGGGTTGACGGCGCTGCCGAGTATCTTGCCGAAACGTGCCTTGAGTTCCTTCTCGGCATCGTTCTGCGGATTTTCCGGATAATCCGGAATTTTGTAGCCTTGCGACTGCAATTCCTTGATCGCCGTTTTTAACTGCGGAACCGAAGCGCTGACGTTCGGCAACTTGATGATGTTGGCTTCGGGCTTCAGCGTCAGTTCGCCCAGCCAGGTCAGGTCGTCGTTGAGTTTCTGGCTCGCAGTCAGGTTTTCGGAAAAGTTGGCAATGATGCGACCGGCCAAGGAAATATCGCGGGTCTCGACATCAACGCCCGCCGCCTTGGTGAAGGCCTGCACGATGGGCAACAGAGAATACGTTGCCAGCGCCGGAGCCTCGTCAATTTTCGTCCAATAAATTTTTGCTGTGGTCATGGTATTTCCTCTTCAATTAAAAACGTAGGGCGCAATAACCAACGGGCATTGCGCCGAATGAAATGCATGTGGTGCAATGCGCTACGCTTATTGCACCCTACACTGTTAAGCCGCCTTCATCTGGCTGGCAAACAGCGACAGCGCGCCGCCTGCACGGATCATCGGGATGTCTTCCTTCCCTTGTGCAAGCTTCACCGGTATATCGCCGAGGCCATCGACCACGAGTTTGAGCTGGCCGCTGTCCAACCCGGAAGTGTCGAGCGACGCTTTTGCGCCCTGCTGGATGCGATCCAGATCAGCCGGATTCTCGAAGGTCAACCCGAGGATGCCGAAGTTGGCGAGGTTCGCCAGATGGATACGCTCGAAACCCTTGGCCACGATCGCGCGAATCCCGAGGATGCGCGGACACAGTCCGGCGTGTTCGCGCGAGCTGCCCATGCCGTAGCCGTCACCGGCGACGATGAAACCATGACCGCCCGCATCGCGCACTGCTGCCGCGCGTGCGCTGAAGGTCTTGTCCACCTGCACGAAGGTCGCCTGCTTGGCGTATTCGTCCGCGTTGGAGCGCAACGACAGGTATTTCCCGGCAGGTTGAATATGGTCGGTCGTGATCTCGTTGCCCAGCTTGAGCATGACTTCACCAGCCAGCTTCGCGGGCAACGGGTCGAGCGTCGGCAGCGGCGCAATGTCCGGGCCGTAGCGCATCACCACCTTGGCAGCTTCCGCAGGAGGCAGCGGTGCGGTATAGGCACCCATATCGACCACTGGCGGAACATGCTGGATGGCGAGATCGCCCTTAAACAGGGTGCGCGGGTCGGTAATAACACCCGTTATCGCACCAGCGATGGCCGTGACCGGGCTGACCAGATGCACGGAAGCGCTCTCGGTTCCCGAACGGCCTTCGAAGTTGCGGTTGGCCGTGGACAGCATCACGCCGTTGCTGGGTGGGCTGAAACCCTGGCCGATACATGCGGAACAAGCGTTTTCCAGGACGCGCACACCGGCGGCATAGAAGATTTCCAGATAACCTGCTGCCGCGAGCTGGCGGGCGATGGCTTGCGAGCCGGGCGCGATGGCGGTATCGACCTTGACTTTCTTGCCGCGCAGCAGCTCGCCGACGCGTGCCAGATTTTCATAGTTGGAGTTGGTGCAGCTGCCGATGAACACGGTGTCGACCGGTGTTCCGGCATGTTTGGATACGGGCTCCATGGACTTCAGGCGCGGGTAAAGTGCAATGGTGGGCTCCAGCGACGACAGGTCGATCTCGACCGTGCGCGAATAAGTTGCGCCCGCATCGGCGGCCAGCGGCTTGAAATCGTTGGCGCGCTTGCGTCCTTCGAGGTAGGCCTTGGTAATATCGTCGGATGGGAAGATCGAGAAGGCGACACCTGCCTCGGTGCCCATGTTGCAGATGGTGGCGCGGTCGGTAACATTCAGGCTCTTCAGGCCCGGCCCGGTGTACTCCAAGCAGTTAGCCTTGTTGCCCTTGATGCCGATGACCTTGAGCACGTTCAGGATCACGTCCTTGGCCAGCACGCCCGGATGCAGCGCGCCGGTGAGGTTCACCTGCACCACTTTCGGCATTTCGATCTTGTAGGAAGTACCCGCCATCGCGAAGCTCACATCGGTACCGCCCGCACCCAGCGCCAGCATGCCCA
>JBAQCT010000091.1:0-26205 GCA_049294375.1 Gallionella sp.
TGGCGACAACGTCAGCATCACCGTCAGCCTGATCAACCCGATCGCGATGGAAGAGGGCCTGCGCTTCGCGATCCGCGAAGGTGGTCGTACCGTCGGCGCGGGCGTGGTGGCGAAGATTATCGAGTAGTAGCTCGTAGCCCGTAGCGGGTAGCTTGTAGCAAAGGCAGGTTTTGCTACCGGCTACAAGCCACCAGCTACAAGCTGCATTTTGTTTGCAAAGTTGAATAAGTAAGACTACAATGCGCGCCCTCGCGTGGTTTGGGCTTGGTTTGAACCACGCGATTCGTTCTTTAATTAGCGGCATTGCCGCGTGAAAGCAAGAGAAAATTATGCAAAGTCAAAAAATCCGCATTCGCCTCAAAGCGTTTGACTATCGCCTGATCGACCAGTCGGCGGCGCAAATTGTTGAAACTGCCAAGCGCACCGGCGCGGTAGTAAGCGGCCCGGTGCCGTTGCCAACCAGGATCGAGCGTTTTGACGTGTTGCGTTCCCCGCACGTCAACAAGACTTCGCGTGACCAGTTCGAGATTCGTACCCATCTGCGTTTGATGGATATCGTCGATCCCACCGACAAAACGGTAGATGCGCTGATGAAGCTGGATCTGCCAGCCGGTGTGGATGTGGAAATCAAGTTGCAGTAATAGTTGTGCCAAAAGGCGTAGGGGCGTAAGGCCTTACGCCCCGTACTAAATCGGTTGACCAATTGTAGTCAGCCCCTTAACAAGAGGACAATAAAATGAGCTTAGGACTTGTCGGTCGCAAGATTGGCATGACCCGCGTATTTACCGAAGACGGTTCGTCGTTGCCGGTAACTGTGCTGGAAGTGTCCAACAATCGTGTCACTCAGGTTAAATCCGTTGATACCGATGGCTACACCGCTGTGCAGTTGGCACACGGTGCACGTCGTCCCGGTCGCGTCAGCAAGGCTGCCGCCGGACATTACGCCAAGGCGGGTGTGGAAGCGGGTAGCCAACTGAAAGAATTCACCGTCTCCCCCGAACAACTGGCAGGCCTGCAAGCAGGTTCCACGGTCAGTGTAGAGATATTTCAGGTGGGGCAGCTCGTCGATGTGACGGGCATATCCAAGGGTAAGGGTTACGCGGGCACCATCAAGCGCTACCATTTCAAATCGGGCCGTGCCTCGCACGGTAACTCCAAATCGCATAACGTACCGGGTTCTATCGGTATGGCGCAGGATCCGGGTCGTGTGTTTCCGGGCAAGCGCATGACCGGACATCTGGGTGACGTGCAAAGAACCGTGCAAAATTTGCAGGTCGTGCGTGTCGACGTTGCGCGGCAGTTGTTGCTGGTCAAGGGCGCCGTTCCAGGCTGCACAAACAGCAGCATTATCGTGCGTCCCGCAGTGAAGGCAGGTGCGTAATGGAACTCAAAGTCATCAATGATAAGGGTCAAGCGACCGCAAACCTGAACGCATCCGACGAATTCTTCGGCCGCGAATACAATGAAGATCTGGTGCATCAACTGGTCACCGCCTATCAGGCGAATGCGCGCGCCGGCAACAGCAAGCAAAAGGGCCGCAGCGAAATCGCCAAGAGCACCAAGAAGCCGTTTGCCCAGAAGGGTACCGGACGCGCCCGTGCCGGTATGGCATCCAGCCCATTGTGGCGTGGTGGTGGCAAGATTTTTCCGAATACCGCTGAAGAAAATTACACGCAAAAGATCAATCGCAAGATGTATCGTGCGGGCTTGGCTTCCATTTTCTCGAAACTGGTCAGTGAAAACCGCCTCGTGGTGGTGGACAGCCTGACGGTCGATGCGCCAAAAACCAAATTACTGGCGCAAAAGATCAAGGGAATGGGGTTGGATGGGCGCCTGTTGATCATCACCGACAGCATGGACGAGAATTTATATCTGTCCTCGCGCAACCTGCCCAACGTGCTGGTGCTGGAAGCCAATCAGGCCGACCCGGTCAGTCTGGTGCGTTTCACGAATGTGCTCGTTACGCGCAATGCCGTGGCTAAAATTGAGGAGATGTTCGCATGAGTACGCAACAATTTAGCCCCAAGCAATTTAGCCAAGAGCGCTTGATGAAAGTGTTGCTCGCTCCGCAAATCTCCGAAAAAGCGACTCATGTTGCCGAGAAGAACGAGCAAGTGATTTTTCGCGTGGCGACAGATGCGACCAAGCCCGAGATCAAGGCTGCCGTTGAAATGATGTTCAAGGTGAATGTGGACAGCGTGCAAGTAGCCTGCGTCAAGGGCAAGGCCAAGGGCGGACGTTACCCTGGCCGTCGCAACAACTGGAAGAAGGCTTATGTATGTCTGGCCGCTGGCCAGGAAATCAATTTTGCTGCAAGCGAGCAAGGATAATCGTCATGGCATTGATTAAACTAAAACCAACAACTCCGGGACAGCGTGCCGTAGTGCGCGTTGTCAATCCCGATTTGCATAAGGGCAAGCCGGTTGCCGCGCTGCTGGAAAAGAAAAACAGAACAGCAGGCCGCAACCATAACGGTCACATCACGACCCGTCATATGGGTGGTGGACACAAAAAGCATTACCGCTTGGTGGATTTCAAGCGCGACAAGGATGGCATTCCGGCCACCGTGGAGCACCTCGAATACGACCCGAACCGCAGTGCGAACCTGGCGCTGTTGTGCTATGCCGATGGCGAGCGCCGCTACATCATCGCCCCCAAGGGTGTAGCTGCCGGGGCAACTCTGGTGAGCGGTTCCGAAGCGCCGATCAAGTCGGGGAATGCCTTGCCGCTACGCAACATCCCGGTCGGCTCAACCATCCATTGCATCGAAATGTTGCCGGGCAAAGGCGCACAACTGGCGCGCTCCGCCGGCACTTCCGTGCAACTGCTGGCGCGCGAAGGCAGCTACGCACAATTGCGGCTGCGCTCCGGCGAAATCCGCAAGGTGCATATCGACTGCAAGGCGACCCTGGGCGAAGTGGGCAATTCCGAACACAGCCTGCGTTCCATCGGCAAGGCCGGTGCGATGCGCTGGCGCGGTGTCCGACCGACGGTACGCGGCGTAGTCATGAACCCGGTCGATCACCCGCATGGTGGCGGCGAGGGCAAGACTGCGGCGGGCCGTCATCCGGTCAGCCCATGGGGTGTGCCTGCCAAGGGCTTCCGCACACGTCGCAACAAACGCACCAGCGGCATGATAGTACGCCGCCGCTTTCAGGTTTAAGGGGTAGATAGATATGGCACGTTCGATTAAAAAAGGCCCATTTGTCGATGCTCACTTGCTCAAGAAGGTTGAGACGGTGCGCGCGACCAACGATAAGCGCCCGGTAAAAACCTGGTCGCGCCGTTCCACGGTGCTGCCCGAGTTCGTCGGGCTGACGATTGCGGTGCACAACGGCAAACAGCATATCCCGGTGTATATTTCCGAAAACATGGTGGGGCACAAGCTGGGCGAATTTTCACTGACCCGTACATTCAAGGGACACTCTGCCGATAAAAAAGCAGTGGTCAAGAAATAAGGGGGCATGATGACAACGACTACTGCAGTTGCAAAAAACATTCACCTTTCCGCGCAAAAGGGTCGGTTGGTAGCAGACCAGATTCGCGGCCTGCCCGTGGCACAAGCGCTCAACATCCTGGCCTTCAGCCCGAAAAAGGGCGCGGGAATCATCAAGAAGGCGCTGGAATCCGCGATTGCGAATGCCGAACATAACGATGGCGCGGACATCGACGAACTGAAGGTGACAACCATCTACGTTGACAAGGCGACATCACTGAAACGCTTCATGGCGCGCGCCAAGGGCCGTGGCAACAGAATTGAAAAGCAGACCTGCCACATTACGGTCAGCGTCGGGAGCAAGGGATAAATTATGGGACAGAAAATTCATCCAACCGGTTTCCGGTTGTGCGTTCGTAAAAACTGGGATTCGAAGTGGTATGCCAATAGCGGGAATTTCTCCAGCTTGCTGCTCAAGGACATCGAAGTTCGGGAATTCCTGAAAAAGAAACTGGCTGCTGCAGGGGTATCAAAAGTGGTCATCGAACGTCCTGCCAAGAATGCGAAAGTGACCATTTACACCGCTCGCCCCGGTATGGTGATCGGCAAAAAAGGCGAGGATATCGAAGTGTTGCGCGCCGAATTGCGCAAACGCATGGGGCTGCAATCTGTCGATTTGGCGATTGAAGAAGTGCGCAAGCCGGAAGTGGATGCGCAGTTGATCGCCGACAGCATCACCGCGCAGCTGGAAAAACGCATCATGTTCCGCCGTGCGATGAAACGCGCGATGCAGAACGCAATGCGTCTGGGGGCACAAGGCATCAAGATCATGAGCGCCGGACGTTTGAACGGGATCGAAATCGCCCGCACCGAATGGTATCGCGAAGGCCGTGTGCCGCTGCATACACTGCGCGCCGACATCGATTATGGCACTTCGGAAGCGAAGACCACCTATGGCATCATCGGCGTGAAGGTTTGGGTATTCAAGGGTGAAGCTGCGGCTCAGGAAACTGCCGCACCAGCCGCCGCTGAACCGGAAAAGAAACCAAGAAAGTCGGGAGTAAAGCATGCTACAGCCAGCTAGAAGAAAATACCGCAAGGAGCAAAAGGGGCGCAATACCGGTATTGCCACCCGAGGCAACAAGGTAAGCTTTGGTGAGTTCGGCCTGAAGGCGGTTGCACGCGGCCGTTTGACGGCGCGCCAGATCGAAGCAGCGCGCCGCGCGATGACACGCCACATCAAGCGTGGTGGACGTATCTGGATACGCATTTTTCCGGACAAACCGATTTCCAAGAAACCAGCCGAAGTTCGCATGGGTAACGGCAAGGGTAACCCGGAGTTCTACGTTGCCGAAATTCAGCCTGGCAAGATGCTGTACGAGATGGATGGCGTGGATGAAACATTGGCGCGTGAGGCGTTCCGTTTGGCGGCTGCAAAGTTGTCGATAGCGACCACGTTTGTGGTCAGACAGGTAGGTGCGTGATATGAAGGCCAGTGAATTGAAAACCAAGTCTGCCGCAGATTTGCAACAGGAATTGCTGTCGCTGAACAAGGCGCAATTTGGCCTGCGCATGCAGGTTGCCACGCAGCAATTGACCAATACCAGCGAGCTGCGCAAAGTGCGCCGCGATATCGCCCGTGTAAAAACCGTATTGAAAGAGAAGGGTGTCCAGCAATGAGTGATCCCAAACTGAAACGTACCCTGACCGGCACCGTAACCAGCGACAAGATGAACAAGACGGTCACGGTTCTGGTTGAGCGCAAAGTGAAACACCCGTTGTTGGGCAAGATCATCCGCGTTTCCAAGAAATACCATGCCCATGATGAAGCCAATGAATTTCACACCGGCGACGTGGTAACAATCGAAGAATGTCGGCCGATCGCCAAAACCAAAAGCTGGCGTGTATCCAGGCTGGTTGAAAAAGCACAGGCGGCTTAGTTAATAAACTTGTAGCGTAATACCGCAAGGGCGCGATTTATCGCGCCCTTTTTTTTGGTATGCCCGGCAGGCGCACTCACAATAAATCAGGGAGTGAAACAGCTTCTTGGCGTTTGTGCACTGTGCTGGTGCAAAACCATGGCACGTCTCCGATAATGCGCACCAATTTCTCCTGCATAAAGCGATTGTCGGTGGAGGCGTTTTAGATTTTCTTTAAATATCAACGCATTGAATTTGTGGAACATATATTGCATATCTCTTGTGACTTACACAAAAGGAGATGTGCATGGAAAATCTGAAATTTGGCAATGATGTCCTGTTTGTGCTGCTCGGGGCAATCATGGTATTGGCGATGCACGCAGGCTTTGCTTTCCTGGAACTGGGCACGGTGCGCAAGAAAAACCAGGTGAATGCGCTGGTCAAAATCCTGGCTGACTTTGCGGTTTCGACAATCGCCTATTTTTTTATCGGCTATGGCATTGCCTATGGGGTGCATTTTTTCACCGGCGCGGATCAGCTTGCACAAAAAAGCGGTTACGATCTGGTGAAATTCTTCTTTCTTCTTACATTCGCGGCCGCTATTCCAGCAATCGTTTCCGGCGGAATTGCCGAGCGTGCCCGCTTCAATCCGCAACTGGCTGCGACCTTCATGCTGGTCGGTTTTGTCTATCCGGCTTTCGAGGGCATCGCCTGGAATGGCCGCCTCGGCGTGCAGGAATGGCTGACAGCGGTATTTGGCGCGCCGTTTCATGACTTCGCCGGTTCTGTGGTGGTGCATGCGGTAGGCGGCTGGGTGGCTCTTGCAGCGGTGCTCTTGCTCGGCGCACGCCGTGGGCGCTATAACAAAGAAGGGCGAGTCGCAGCACACCCTCCCTCCAGCATCCCATTTCTTGCCTTGGGTGCGTGGATACTCACTGTAGGATGGTTCGGTTTTAACGTCATGTCGGCGCAGGAAATCGGGAAGGTCAGTGGCTTGGTCGCAGTCAATTCGCTGATGGCGATGGTTGGGGGCACGCTGGCTGCATTATGGGCAGGCAAGAACGATCCGGGATTCGTGCATAATGGCCCGCTCGCAGGATTGGTGGCGATTTGCGCGGGTTCGGACCTGATGCATCCTGTTGGTGCATTGCTGGTCGGCGGTGTGGCAGGGGTCTTGTTTGTGGTGATGTTCACCCTGACGCAAAACCGCTGGAAAATCGACGATGTGCTCGGTGTGTGGCCGCTGCATGGCCTGTGTGGCGCATGGGGGGGGATCGCCGCCGGTATCTTTGGCCTCAAGGCGTTCGGCGGCATCGGTGGCGTCAGCTTCATGGCGCAACTATGCGGTACTATAATGGGTATTGCCATCGCCTTCGCGGGAGGGTATCTGGTGTATGGTGCATTAAAGAAACTGACCGGTATCCGGCTCGATGCCGAGGAAGAATTCAATGGCGCAGACTTGAGCATTCACAAGATCACGGCTACTCCAGAGCGCGAATCGGGTTGGTAGGTTTTTTGCGGGGCACGGTATCGATTATTGCGTTTAAAACTTGAATTCTTGCGCTGTTGGATTTGTATCGGATTTCAGCCCAGTTATGCACTATGCCGGTAAAAGGATAGAATTCGAAAGTTCCTGATTTTCATCTAAGGAGGGCGCAATGGACGTAGCATGGACAAAGCAACTGAGTGTTGGAAATGCGGTCATCGATTCCGAGCACCAGAATTTGATAGTCATGATCGACCGCATAGAATCCATGATCAGGGCAAATAAGGCCTCCGATCTTTCACAGGAACTCGAGCGGCTGGAGCGTGGTTTATGCACCCATTTCATAAATGAGGAAAGGCTCGCGAAGGCCGTCAATTTTCCTTTTGAGCAAAATAAACAGGAGCACAAGTTCATACTGAAGGAATTTCAGCGCATGAAAGGCGAGTTGTTGAACAAGAGCGGGAAATGGACTGACGGCGCGGCAACGCATTACGCCAGTTTTCTGAGCGAATGGTTCACTGGCCACGTCATGAGGGAGGATATGCTGATGAAACCCGTGTTGCAAACGTATGACTACAAATTCTGGCCGGGAGGAAGCGAAGGCGAAACCAATTATGAAGCGGGATCCATCGCAAGCCTTTACCTGCAACTTTTTGGCACACCCACGCCATGATACGTTTAGCCTGTTGCATATTGTCCCGATTAACGGCGTCACATTCGTGGCTCACAACAAAAAACCCGCCTGAGCGGGTTTTTTATCGGGCTATGATAATCCGGCAGGATTATTTCAGCTTGGTTTCCTTGTAAGCCACATGCTTGCGTGCTACCGGATCGAACTTCTTCATTTCGATCTTTTCGGGGGTAGTGCGTTTGTTCTTGGTGGTGGTGTAAAAATGCCCCGTGCCGGCACTGGATTCGAGTTTGATTTTTTCGCGCATTTTCCGACCCCTTAAACGTTTACGCCGCGAGCGCGGATTTCAGACAGCACCGCATCGATACCATTCTTGTCGATGGTGCGCAACGCCGCGTTGGTCAAACGCAGGCTGACCCAGCGATTCTCGCTTTCAACCCAGAAACGGCGGCGTTGCAGGTTCGGCAAAAAGCGCCGCTTGGTTTTGTTGTTGGCATGGGAAACATTGTTTCCGACCATCGGGCTTTTACCCGTTACTTGACAGACACGTGCCATAGTTCTACTCCAGCCAGTTTTCAAAAGAGCGGGGATTTTACAGAAGTAACCCGTAATATTCAACCTGAATTTTGCATTCCCATGATTCTTGGCAGGCATCAAGCGGAATGTTGCGTTCTTGTGACTTGGGGTACGGGCATCAATATGCCGAAATATCTAGATATTTCGGCATATACACTTTTATCGGCCAAGCGTGTAAAGTTGATTCTTTTACTGGCAAAAATATCTCCGCACTACCATTAATGACGGAGCAATAAATATGCATGCTGAAACAGATACAAAAGCTGCCGAACAGATATTAAATGGAATACATTTGCCGCCATGCCCCGCTTCATTGTTGGCGGCGATGAAAGAAGCGCGATCTCCAGACGCCGACATGGGGCGGATAGTGCGTCTGATCGGGCAGGATGTCGGTTTGTCCGCACCGATGCTCAAACTTGCCAACTCCCCGTATTTTGGCCTGCGCAGCAAGGTATCCTCGGTTCAGCAGGCGGTTGCCGTGCTGGGACTCAGGAATACGGTCAACCTGCTCAGCAATGTGGCGTTGCGCGCAAATGTCGTGCAAAAACTGGATGGCATGGATGAGTTCTGGGATCGTTCCAGCATGACCGCTTTTGCCGCATCACGCATCGCTGCCCAGGTTCCCGGCATATCTTGCGACGACGCTTATACCGTAGGCCTGTTCCACGACTGCGGCGTTCCTGTACTCAGGCAGAAATATTCTGATTACCTCAAGAATGTAGATGAAATGTCGCGTATCAGCGGCAATATTTGCGAAACCGAAAATGCCTGTTATTCGACCACCCATGCGGTGGTCGGCAACCTGTTGGCGCGTAATTGGCTGTTGCCGGCGAATATGTGCCGCGCGATCCTGTACCATCACGACCTCACGGTTTTTTCATCGATGACCGACCAGGCATCGATGGAGATTTGCAGTTGGGTGAGTATTGTGCAGGCGGCGGAATATATTGTGGATTCGCATCTGGATTTGTGTAACGAAGGCTGGGCGATGTGGCAGCCGCTGGCGTTGAAGCACCTGCAATTTTCCGCGCAGGAATTCGACGAGTTGTGTAGCGATATAGTCAGTGCGTTGAGCGGAGATTAGCGGCAGATAGCGCAAGCGTAGCCGAAATGCAGGCCGGATTCACACCGGATTGCAGGCTACACCCCGGTTCATGGTTCTTTGCTCAGGGAACCGGGGTAACTGTACAAACCGACCATTTAACCGGACAGGTTTGTTTGATACGTTTTATTGTTTCTTCGGACGACCGGTTTTAATTTTTTCCAGTCCGGCTATCGCAACCTTCAGTTGCGCCTCATTCATTTCACCCAAGGCTTTCAGTCCGGCGCGGAGCACTTCACTCTTTTTCGCATGGAGTTCCGCCTTCAGGCAGATCGCCTTGATTTCGGCAATTTTCTGGTATTCGGCTTTGGGCATGGAAAAACTGTCATGCACCACTTTCACTTTAGGCACCTTTTTAGTTTTTTTCGCCGCTGGTTTTGGAGTTGCTCGAGTCTTTTTGGCTGCCGGCTTGGTCACTTTTTTTGCCGTAGCATGAGTCTTGTCGGTTGCGGTTTTTTTCGCTTCAGTTTTATCGGCAGTCATTTCTTCATCTCCTCATGTAAAGTGGCGTGAACAGTATATGCAATAGCAGCCGGGAATAAAACTGTAATATTTACAGCCTGTTTCTGTAACTACGCACTGGGGTACACCATCGGTCGATTGATGGAGGTATGGTGATTCTCATTGGCCTGCTATTTTTTGTACCAGCCCTGCGTGGCATTGGCGATCTTCACCACCAGCAGCATCACCGGCACCTCGATCAGCACGCCGACTACGGTGGCCAGCGCCGCGCCGGACTGGAAGCCAAACAGGCTGATGGCCGTGGCGACCGCCAGCTCGAAGAAGTTGCTTGCACCGATCAGCGCAGACGGGGCGGCGACACAATGCGCCACGCCGAGGCGGTGGTTCAGCCAATAGGCCAGCCCGGAATTGAACAGCACCTGGATCAGGATCGGCAACGCCAGCATCGCGATCACCAGCGGCTGCGCGACGATGGCGTTACCCTGCAACGCGAACAGCAGCACCAGCGTCACCAGCAGCGCGCCCATCGAATACGGCGCGATGTGTTCCATGACTTGCCTGAATGCAGCTTCGCCGTTTGCCAGCAAGTTGCGGCGCAGCAGCTGCGCGATGACGACCGGGATCACGATGTAGAAAATCACCGACACGAACAGCGTATCCCACGGCACGGCGATACTGGCGATGCCGAGCAGCAGCGCCACCAGCGGCGCGAAGGCAAAGATCATGATGGCGTCGTTGAGCGCCACCTGCGACAGCGTGAAATAGGGATCGCCTTTCACCAGATTGCTCCATACGAACACCATTGCGGTGCAAGGCGCGGCGGCCAGCAGGATCAGACCCGCGATATAGCTGTCGTGCTGCTCCGGCGGCAGGTAATTCGCGAACACATGGCGGATGAACAGCCAGCCGAGGAAGGCCATCGAGAAGGGCTTCACGCCCCAGTTGACGAACAGCGTCACGCCGATGCCGCGCCAATGCTGTTTCACCTGATGCAGCGCGCCAAAGTCGATCTTCAGCAGCATCGGAATGATCATCACCCACACGAGCACGCCGACTGGGATATTCACTTTTGCGATTTCCAGGCTGGCGATCGCCTGGAACGCGCTTGGCAGGAACTGGCCGAGCAGCACGCCGACGACGATGCACAGCGCGACCCAGACGGTCAGGTAGCGTTCGAACAGATTCATGGTGTCAGTCCTTGATTTTGCCGATCTCGGCGAGCTTTTCTTTCAGGGTGAGCTTGTCCAGCTTCTCGATCGGCAGGCTCATGAACAACTGGATGCGCCGCGCCAGTTGCTCTGCGGCTTTCCTGAATGCGGCACGCCGCGCTTCATCGCCCTCGGCATGCGCCGGATCGGGAATGCCCCAATGTGCCGTGGCAGGCTTGCCCGGCCAGATCGGGCAGGCCTCTCCGGCGGCGTTGTCGCACACGGTGAAGATGAAATCGAACTCCGGCGCTCCGGGTGCGGCGAACTCGTTCCAGCTTTTGCTGCGCAAGCCTCCGGTGCTGTAGCCTTGCTGCCGCAGCCATTCCAGCGCGCCCGGATTGATCTGCCCTGAAGGTTTGCTGCCTGCGCTCCAAGCATTAAATCTGCCTTTGCCCAGCACGTTGAACAGCACTTCGCCCAATATGCTGCGTGCGGAATTGCCGGTACATAGCACCAGCACATTGTATTGCCTTCCAATCATCTCAAATTCCTTTTTACGCCGTCAACACTTCCTGCCCGGCGGCTTGCAGGCATCCGGGTTCCCGCCGCAGCAGTTCTCCGTCAGGTAGTCCACCATCCTGTTCATCACCGTGAAGTTCGCGGCGTAATAAATGAAACGCCCGTCCTGCCTGCTTTCTACCAAACCTGCATGGCTCAGCGTTTTGAAATGGAACGACAGCGTGGCCGGGGACACTTTCAGCTTCTCGGACACATGCCCCGCCGCCAAGCCTTCCGGCCCACACGCCACCAGCAGGCGGTAAATCGCCAGGCGCGTCGGCTGCGCCAAGGCCGACAGCGCTTTCACCACTTGAGCCGGTTTCATCATTTTATATTTCCATTGTTAAACAATTATTAAAATATCAGGCGCAATTTAAGCAGGGATTTTGGGTAAGCGCAACACCGTTTTTCCCGGCGGGCATTCCGTAACCAATCTGCAACATCATCTTAACCGGCCTGAAACATTCGGCAACTATCCTGTCGCGCATCCCATCCACAGGACATTTCCGATGAAAACGCTTCAGGACACATTGAATCAACGCAACCTTTCTGCATTGTTCCAGCCGATCATAAATATTTCAAACGGCACGTTTCTGGGCTTCGAGGGGCTGATACGCGGCCCGGCTGACAGTCCGCTGCACTCACCCCTCAACCTGTTCGCGGCAGCCAGACAGCAGGGGCTTTCTCTGGAAGTGGAAATGCTGTGCCGACAGGTTGTACTCGAAGCCTTTGTCGCCCAGAACCTTCCCGGAAAATTATTCCTGAATGTCAGCCCGGAAGCGCTGACCCACCCCAGCTTCAAGAATGGGCAGACGCTTGCTTATCTCGAGAATCTTGGCATTGATCCGCAACGGGTCATCATCGAAATCACTGAAAATCAGCCTACCTTCGATTTCGAAGGGATGCGCGCCGCGTTGCTGCATTACCGCAGCATGGGGTTCCAGATTGCGATGGATGATCTGGGCGAAGGCTTCTCGAGCTTGCGGCTGTGGTCAGAGTTGCGCCCCGAATTTGTAAAAATAGATATGCATTTCGTGCAGGGGGTCAATACCGATCCGCTCAAACAGCAGTTTTTAAGGTCGATCCAAAGTATCGCGCTAAGTTCGGGCACACAAGTGATTGCGGAGGGGATTGAAACGGACGCCGAATTCAGGGTGATACGCGACATCGGGATCGCATGCGGGCAGGGATATTTTATTGCACGCCCAAACCGCATCCCGCCGCTGAACCCGCCCGCCGAAGTCGGTTGCCTGATCAATGCAAACTGCATTGCCGAGCAACCCTATAGCAACCCGCGCAACACCACAGTGGAAACGCTGCTGCGTTATGTGGAGCCGTTCCAGCCGGACACCGAAGCTGAAAAAATATTTGCCTGCTTTTCCGCAAGTAAAGAATTGCGCGCCATCCCTGTCGTAAAACATGGGCGCCCCGTCGGGTTGATTAACCGGTATGAATTTGTGGATAGTTTTGCGAAGCCTTTCCGCCGCGAACTGCTCGGCAAGAAACCTTGCAAGGAAATGATGAATGCGGACCCGTTGATGGTGGAAAAGTCCACTCCCATCCACGAATTGAGCAGCTTCTTGAGCGAATCGGGAATCGAGCATTTTACAGACGGCTTCATTATTACCGAGCAGGGTCGTTACCTCGGGCTCGGCACCGGGCAAGACCTGTTGCGCGAAATTACCAATGCGCAGATCGAAACTGCGCGTTACGCTAATCCGCTGACCTTGCTGCCCGGCAATGTTCCCATCAATGAGCACATTGATTTTTTGCTCAAATCCGGCAAGTCGTTCGCCGTCTGTTATGGCGACTTGGATAATTTCAAGCCCTTCAACGATGTATATGGCTACCGCAAGGGCGATGAGATGATCCAGTTCACCGGCAAGCTGCTAAGCGATGCCTGCGACCCCCAAAGCGATTTTATCGGGCATATCGGCGGCGACGATTTTATCCTTGTCATGCAAAGCGCGGATTGGGAAAAACGTTGCAATCAAGCGCTGACCTCCTTCGCGCGCACATCTCTGGTATTGTTTGAAGCGAGGCATCGTTCTATCGGCGGTTACTCGAGCGAAGATCGCCAGGGTCGCGTTGTACACCACCCTCTGCCCACGCTCTCGATAGGTGTAATCTGGGCTGCCCCGGAATATTTTCATTCGCACCATGAAATAGCAGAAGCCGCCACGATCGCAAAAAAAATGGCCAAGAAAAAACCGGGCAACAGTCTGTTCATCGAGCGACGCGAATTGGCGCAACCCGCAATGGCAGAAGCCTATTATGGATAAACGCCTGCCGGATAACCCGCCCAGCGTGTTTCGCCGCAGCCGTCTTGCCCCGCTCCCCAATTTGAATCAGTTGCCCAAGTAGCACTTTCATAAACCCTTCATGTTTCCGCCATCACCCTGCAACAGTGTTCCAATAACCTGCACGCAGCGTCAATTGACCAAGGAGATGCATGATGAGATTAAAGTGGGCCAAACAGTTGAGTGTCGGAAATGCGGTTATCGATTCCGAGCACAAGAATCTGATCGGCATAGCCAACGACGTAAGGCGTGCGATCAAGGCAAGGGACGGCTCCGCCCTGTCGCAGGAATTGGAGCACCTCGAAGATTGGCTGTATGTTCATTTTTCAAATGAGGAAAAGATTGCGCAGGCAGTCAAATTCGATTTTTCCCAGCACAAGCTGGCGCAACAATGCTGGCTGAAGGAACTTTGGCTCCTGAGAGGCGAGCTGATCGGCAAAAACGGTTTATCGTCTGACGATGCCATCGAGTATTTCTCCCTTTTTCTGAGCGACTGGATGATCGATGGGCACATCATCGGCCTGGATATGCGGATGAAGCCGGTATTGCAATCCTATGGCTACAACTTCTTGCCTGATGCGCATGGCGAAGCAATCCATGCTGCCATGGCCGGGTGCAATCCTGCATCTGAAACCCCATGCACGGTTGGAGTCGGATGCAGCTAGTTATTCATCCTGATATATAACGGGAGTCATCATGGGCTTAACATGGACTGAGCAGTTGAGTGTTGGAAACGCGGTTATAGATTCCGACCACAAGAATTTGATCGCCATAGTCAACGATGTAATGGATGCGATCAGGGTGAGGGATTGCTTCGTATTGTCGAAAGCATTTGTGCGCTTCGAAGATTGGTTATGTGTTCATTTCGCCAATGAGGAAAGAATAGCACGGGCGGTTAATTTTGATTTTTTCGGGCACAGGCAGGAGCAACAATATGCGCTGCGGGAACTACAGCATTTGAGGGACGAACTGGTGGCAAAGGGAGGTATCTGGTCTGACAGTGCAGCGGAGCATTTTACCGGCTTCCTGAAAAATTGGCTGATAGACGATCACATTGTCAGGCTGGATATGCTGATGAAGCCTTCGCTTCAAACACGCGACTACACTTTCTGGCCCGGCTGGGTGGATGATGAGGTCAATCACACTGCCGAGCGTATCGCGAGCCTTTATATGCAATCTTGAGGGGTAGCACAGCGCTTGCCTGTTATATGGAATCCGGCCTCCCTATGGCATAGGGGCGAGCGCCGAACTTTTCACAAATCTGTCATTTTTCCTTAATAAGTTTTTCATGTTGGCTCTTTAAGCTGATGTGGTCGCACTGGAGCGGCTTTCAAATTATTGGGGAATTTATAATGCAAAAAACAATCACGAATCAGAAAAAACACATCGCCGCCATGCTGGTAGCAGCGGCTTTTTCTTTGCCCTCATTGGCAGAGACCGGCAATGTGAGCGTTTATGGCAAGATTAACGTAGATGTTGAGTCGGTCAGCAATGACAAGGTGACAGCGGCGACAACCGCACTGGGTGTCGAGCGCATACAATCCAACGCCAGCCGCTTCGGCGTGAAAGGCAGTGCGGCTCTGGGTGACGGCCTTGCGACTGTCTGGCAATTGGAGGTTCAAGTCGATCCCGCCAACGGCGGGGCTACGCCATTCAACGGCACGCGCAACAGCTATGTCGGCCTGAAAGGCGACTTTGGTACGGTATCCATGGGCACCTGGGACACCCCATACAAGCTCGCGCACAACAAGCTCGAACTCTTCGATAATGCGACCATCTTTACGGCAACCAGCATGGTTGGGCGAACCGGTGCGAATAACGCGGCCAATACTGCGGTAACCGCAGTCAATTACAACACCCGCCAGAGCCCCGTCTTGCAATACTGGTCACCGGTCATGAGCGGCTTCCAGGGCATGGTTTCCTATAGCCCCGATGCGGGAGAAACGACGACAACCAACAGAAAGGAATGGTCGTTGTCCGGCACTTATGAGAACGACATGTTGTACGCCGCCTTGGCCTATGAAACCCGTGGCGACCAGACAACGGCGGGTATGACCGATACCGCAGCCCGCGTGGTTAGCGCTTACAAGTTTGGCGACGGGCAAGTTGGTGCGATGTATGAGCATTTGAGGGTGGGCACTGCCGTTGCTACCGAGGAGACGCAAAACAACTGGGAGCTGGCAGCCAATTACAAATTCGACAAAAGCACCATCGGCGCTTTTTACGCCAATAACTCAAATCTGGGCGCTCGTGCCAATACGAGCGCCAATATGTATTCGTTGCGCTACGGCTACAATTATGACAAGCGCACCGAGCTGTATGGCGCCTATACCAGGCTTCAAAATGATGCCAGCGCAAACTACAGCACGCTGGGCACTACTGCCGCGACGATCGGCGCCGTGGGCGCCGCTACGACATTAGGCACGACGCAAACCGGTTTCGGCGTGGGCATCATCCACAGCTTCTAACCCGAACCTGCGGGGGCGGGGGAGCTGGCACGTTTTTTGCTCGCCCGCCGTACGCCAACAATACGGCCAAGAAGTGTAATAATTTTGTCATAAAAAGAATTTAATATGGATATAGCCAAGGAATTGTTGGCTTTGACAACACACGGGCAGCAACACAACCCAATGGAGACAATATGAACAGCAAACTCAAGCAATTCATTATCGGCATCACCGCCAGTATTGCATTGGCTCACGCCGGCATTAGCCGGGCCATCGACATTACAGGCGCCGGCGCAACCTTCCCCTACCCGATCTACGCCAAATGGGCGGAAGCCTACAAGGCCAAGAACGGCGTAAACATGAATTATCAGTCCATCGGCTCCGGTGGCGGCATCAAGCAAATTACCGCCAAGACCGTTAATTTCGGTGCATCTGACATGCCGTTGACGCCGGAAAAACTGGAAAAAGACGGCCTGATACAGTTTCCGACCGTGATCGGCGGCGTAGTGCCTGTCGTAAACGTCGAAGGCGTTGCGGCCAACAAGCTGAAATTGGACGGTGCAACCCTCGCCAGCATTTATCTGGGCAAGATCACCAAATGGAACGACCCCGCCGTGGTGGCGCTGAACAAGGATATCAAACTGCCCGATAGCAACATTACAGTGGTACACCGCTCGGACGGTTCCGGCACTACCTTTATTTTCACCAACTATCTGTCAAAGGCGAGCGCGGACTGGAAGTCGAACGTCGGCGAAGGCACGGCGGTTTCCTGGAAGGCGGGCACCGGCGGCAAGGGCAACGAGGGCGTGGCCTCCTATGTGCAGCGCATCAAGGGTTCCATCGGCTATGTGGAATACGCCTACGCGCTGCAAAATAAGATGGCCTCCGTGCAAATGAAGAACCGCGACGGCCAGTTTGTCGAACCCGGCGATAATTCATTCAAGGCTGCCGCAGCGAACGCGCAATGGGAAAAGGCGCCGGGTTTCTATGAAATTTTGACCGATGAACCCGGCAAGGAGAGTTGGCCGATCAGTGGCGCGACTTTCATCCTGATGCACAAGATGCAGGAAAATGCGGAAGCAGCGAAGGAAGTCCTGAAATTCTTCGACTGGGCCTACACTAATGGAGGCAAGCTGGCTTCTGACCTGGATTACGTACCGCTGCCGGAAAATGTGCAGAGCCTGATCCGCAAGGCATGGAAAAATCAAATCCGCGACACATCCGGTTCGCCGCTAACGAAATAAATGTTCTCTAGGCTATAATCACGGGGGCTGCGAGCCCCCGTTATTTTTCACTCTCGGCTATTTTTCTCACTGACAGGCCCGATTTATGCCGACGTTTCTACGCGAAGCCAGCCTTAAACGGCACACCGTACTGGATCTGCTGTTCCGCAACCTGACGCGTGTCTCGGCATTTGGCGTGCTGGCGCTGCTCATGGCCATCCTCGCCTCGCTGGTTGTCGGCAGCATGCCCGCCATCCGTGCATTCGGTTTCGGCTTCCTGACCAGTTCCGACTGGGATCCGGTCAGCGAGCAGTTCGGCGCACTGATCCCGATCGTCGGAACGCTGGTCACCTCCGCGATCGCGCTCACGATCGCCATCCCGGTCAGTTTCGGCATCGCCCTGTTCCTGACCGAATTGTCGCCGCGCATTCTGCGCCGCCCACTCGGCGTCGCCATCGAGTTGCTGGCGGGCATTCCCAGCATCATCTACGGCATGTGGGGGCTGTTCGTCTTCGCGCCGCTGTTTGCAGACCATGTCGAACCCTGGCTCAACGACCATATCGGCACGATGCCGTACATCGGCCCGTTTTTCTCCGGCCCGCCGATGGGTATCGGGGTGCTGACCGCCGGCGTCATTCTCGCCATCATGGTGATCCCGTTTATCGCGTCGGTGATGCGCGACGTATTTGAAGTGGTGCCGACGTTACTGAAGGAATCGGCCTACGGGCTGGGCGCGACCACTTGGGAAGTCATGTGGAAAGTCGTGCTGCCTTATACCAAGATCGGCGTAGTCGGCGGCATCATGCTGGGGTTGGGGCGCGCGCTGGGCGAGACCATGGCGATCACCTTTGTCATCGGCAATTCACACGAACTGAGCAAGTCTCTGCTAATGCCCGGCAACAGCATCGCTTCGGCGCTCGCCAACGAATTCACCGAGGCCTACGGCGAGCTCTACACTGCCGCGCTGATCGAGCTCGGGCTGATCCTGTTTTTCATCACCTTCGTGGTCTTATCGCTCGCGCGCTATATGCTCTTCAAGCTCGGCAAGCGCGAAGGCCAGGCCACATAACAGCCGATCATTATGCTGAACCTGTATACACGCCGCCGCATCGTCAACGCAATCGGCCTCGTCATCTCGATGCTGGCCATGGCATTCGGCCTGTTCTGGCTGTGCTGGATACTATGGACATTGCTGGAGCATGGGTTGCCCGCGCTCACCCCACTGGTGTTTGCACAAATGACCCCGCCACCTGGCAGTAGCGGCGGGCTGCTCAACGCCATCGTCGGCAGCCTGGCCATGACGCTGGTCGGCACATTGATCGGCACCCCTATCGGTATTCTAGCCGGCACCTATCTGGCCGAATTCGGCCAGCGCGGCTGGCTTGCCCCGATCACGCGCTTCATCAACGACGTGCTGCTCTCCGCACCCTCCATCGTGATCGGGCTATTCGTGTATGAAGTTTACGTCATCAGGGTTAAACATTTTTCCGGCTGGGCGGGCGCGCTGGCGTTATCCATCATCGTCATTCCCATCGTGATCCGCACCACCGAAAATATGTTGCGCTTGGTGCCGACCACGCTGCGCGAAGCGGCTGCGGCTCTTGGCGCGCCGCAATGGAAAATCATCAACTTCATCACGTTGCGCGCCGCGCGCGCCGGAATCATCACCGGCGTGATGCTGGCCGTCGCGCGCATCAGCGGCGAAACCGCGCCGCTGCTGTTCACCGCGCTGAACAACCAGTTCTGGAGCAGCGACATGGATCAGCCGATGGCGAATTTGCCGGTGGTTATTTTCCAGTTTGCCATGAGCCCTTATGAAGACTGGCAAAAACTGGCCTGGGCTGGCGCACTGCTGATTACACTCAGCGTGCTAACGCTCAACATCCTGGCGCGTGTGCTGTTCCGGCAAAAATCCGCCTCCCATTAACAGGGTTTGAAAATGAGCGCTGAAAATACATCCGATCCGAAAGTGACCTACCCAAAGATAACCGTTAAAGACCTTAACTTTTATTACGGCGATTTTTGCGCGCTCAAAAACATCAACCTGAGCATCGCCGAAAAAATGGTGACCGCCTTCATCGGCCCATCCGGCTGCGGGAAATCGACGCTGCTGCGCACCTTCAACCGCATGTACCAGCTTTACCCCAAGCAGAAAGCCGTTGGAGAAATCATGCTGGACGGCGAAAATATCCTCGACAAAAAGCAGGACTTGAACACCTTGCGCGCCAAGATCGGCATGGTGTTCCAGAAGCCCACCCCGTTCCCGATGTCGATTTACGACAACATTGCGTTTGGCGTCAAACTCTACGAAAGGCTCAGCAAGAACGACATGGATGAGCGCGTCGAATGGGCGCTACGCAAGGCTGCGCTGTGGAATGAGGCAAAGGACATACTCAAACAGAGCGGCACGAGCCTGTCGGGCGGACAGCAACAGCGCCTGTGTATCGCGCGCGCCATTGCCGTCAAACCGCAGGTCTTGCTGCTCGACGAGCCGACCTCGGCGCTTGACCCGATCTCGACCGCGCATATCGAAAAACTGATCGACGAACTGAAAGAAGACTTCACCATCGTCATCGTCACGCACAACATGCAGCAAGCCGCGCGCGTCTCCGACTACACCGCCTATATGTACCTGGGGGACTTGATCGAATTCGGCGATACCAGTGTGGTGTTTACCAACCCGAAACGCAAAGAAACCGAGGATTACATCACCGGCAGATTCGGCTAAGCGATCAGTAATTCCGATTTTCGATTATATAGAGCAATATCGTAATGCAGGTTCTACCCGCCGGATAAAGATGTTGGGCGGAGTACACTTACTCCAATGACGGGCTCCAGCAGCAGCTTGCTGATGTTGCAAGAAAATGCTATCATTTCGCTACCATTTACATAGTTGCGAGAATGACATGTCCGGATTATTGATTAAGGATTTCCCCCCCGAGTTGCACCGCAAGCTCAAAGAAGAAGCTGCGCGGCATCACCGTTCCATGACGCGGCAAGCCTTGGCGCTATTGGAACAAGCGCTGTCCGCGCCGACAAAAAGTGCCGCTGAACTGCTGCCCAAGCCGCTCAAACCGGCAAAACCGGTGACTCTGAACAACGTCGTCGCCATCATCCGCGAAGGGCGAGATTCCGGCAAAACCAGCTTGTCTAAATGATCGTCGTTGACGCCAATATCCTGGTTTACTCGCTGATCGAGGGCGACTACACCCCGCTGGTCCAAAAGCTGCGGGAGAGAGACATGGATTGGCGTACTACTGGATTATGTCTGCATGAGATTTTGAACGTGCTGACAACCTACCAGCGGCGCAGCATACTGACACTCGCACAATGCAAAAAGCTGCTTGATCATGCCGAGCGTTTCATGAAAGTTGCGCAGTGCGAAGTGATGCTGGATGCGGCGCTTGCAGTGGCGGTTAAATACACTATCACCGGCTACGACGCGCAGTACGTCGCACTGGCGCAAAGCCTGAACGCCCCGCTGATTACGGAAGACCGCAAACTCAGGGATGCTGTGCCGGGAATCGCGTTTTCCATGCAAGAGTTTTTGGCGCAGTGATGTCGTGATCGGCGGCGACGTGGAGGCGGGCAGCATGGTGGGTGAGCAATGGCTGCTCGATCTGGAACGCCATCACTTTATGCAACTGCTCGCGACCGACAAGACCCATGCGTGGGTGGAGTACATGCTGAAGAACGGGAAGCCGCTCAGGAATTGACGGCAAACTTGATTTTTACCGGACTGGTCTATATGCTGGTCTGCATGTGAATATGCACTGGAGAAAATCATGAAGATCGAGATCGGTTCTTACGAGGCTAAAACCAAACTGCCCGAGTTGCTGCGGCAGGTGAAAAGCGGCAAGAGCTTTACCATCACCAATCGCGGGGAAGCCGTTGCCGACCTGGTGCCCAGCCTTGGCGCGAAAGCGAAGGACAAGGTTGCGGCGGCGGAAAGGCTCAAGGCATTCATGCTGGCCGACCCCGTGCGCGGCGTGAACATCAAGGAACTCATCGAGGAAGGCCGCGCGTGAATTTCGTCCTCGACAATTCGGTGACCATGCGCTGGTTCTTCGGCGACGGGAAACCGCAGGAACTCAACTATGCCGGAAAAGTGCTGGATGCGATGAAAGACGCCAGCGCTATCGTGCCCACGACCTGGGGGCTGGAAGTGGCGAACGTCATTGCCAGGGCGGAAGCGAAAGGCTGGGTGACCGAAGCGCGCAGCGAGGCATTCCTGGAGATGCTGGAAGGCGTGGACATCGAAGTGGACGCTGCCACCTTTTCGCATGCCCTGTCCCATACCCTGCAACTGGCGCGGCGCTACAAATTGTCTGCCTACGACGCCTCCTATCTTGAGTTATCCATGAGGCTGGGCCTGCCGCTGGCCACGCTCGACGAGGATTTACAGAAGGCGGCGAAGAAGGCGGGTGTGAAGAGGTTTGCGTGAACGGGTGGACTACCACGGTGATGCTGACCCCATATCGCTGGTGAGAGTCGAGTTATGACATGCCAAAGGAGGATGCTTGATGAGTAATGGTGATATTGAAATCTCAATAGAGGATTTGCTGTTTGATTTGGAGAACCCCAGATTTGATGGTCTTTCTGATCAACGAAGCGCTTTGCAGGAAATTGTTGCGAATCAAAAGGAGAAGCTTGTCAGATTGGCCAATGACATTGTGCAGCAAGGCCTTAATCCAACTGAGCGCGTAAGCGTCATTAAGGCAGATAAGGGTAAGAAATATATTGTTGTAGAAGGCAATCGTCGTCTTGCTGTTTCTAAGTTGTTGTGCAATACGGCACGGTTGGATGATTTAGATGTATCGCCAACTGTAAAAGAGAAGCTTAAGAAATTGGCGAATAAATTCGATTCGGCAGTCGTTGATCCAATGCCATGTGTTTTATTTGAAAGTAGAGATGATGCAAATCATTGGATTGAATTAAGACATACCGGCGAGAATCAGGGAGCAGGCATTATTCCTTGGGATGGTCAGGCAACTGCGCGCTTTCGAGGTAAGAGAGCTTCGCTTCATGTTCTCAATTATGTACGAGCAAACGGTAATTTAAAGAAAGAGGTTGCTAATCTACTTGATGACTTCCCGATTACCAACTTAGATCGCCTATTGGGTGATCCAGATTTTCGTCATCACTTGGGTTTGCACAAAGAGAAAGATGCGTTGCAATCATCACTTGCGCCAAAGCAGCTTATCAGAGGGCTAAAGAGAATTGTTAGTGACATTGCAACTGGGGAAATTACTGTCACTGACATAAAGCGCAAGGATGATCGTAAAGCATATCTTGACAAAATAAAGAGTGATTTGCCGGATATGACGCAAACGGTTTCTAAAGTTTACGATCTGACTGGTGCGCCTGTTGTACCCGATGGAAATAAACCACCTGACAAATCAGCACCCTCTTCCGCGAAACGCCTCAATCTGATTCCCAAGACATGCATTATTCATATTGATGTGCCAAAAATAAACGATGTTTATCGTGAATTGCGTTCATTAAGTGTGGATAAACACACGAATGCAGCAGCTGTTCTCTCCCGTGTATTTTTGGAGATGAGTGTCAATCACTATTTAGAAACGTTCAAGATAAAGTGTAAAGATGAGCTTAAGCCAAAGATTGATGCTGTGAGCCAGGATATGAGAGGGAAAGGTGTTGCAGCAAGTGTTCTTAAAGCAATTGGGCTTGCAGCTTCGCAGAAAGGCGCTCCGTTCTCTGTTGATTTGCTGCATGGATATGTACATAACCAATATGTAAGTCCAGACCCAAAGTTTTTGCGAAAAGCATGGGATGGCGTACAGCCATTCTTTTTGGCGCTTTGGCAACAAATAAAACAGGCTTCTACGTGAGGAAATTTTGATGCGACCTTTATGTATTGAGTTTGTGAAATGAGCGCTTTCTATACCCCCTTACGGTATCCAGGTGGCAAGGGAAAATTTGCTGGATATGTAAAAGAACTGTTTGTTGTTAACAAACTACTTGATGGGCATTACGTTGAACCCTTTGCCGGTGGGGCGGGCATAGCTATCGAGCTTTTGCTGCAAGACTACATCGAGCATGCTCACATAAATGATCTTGATCGATCAATTTACGCATTCTGGCATTCTGTTCTGATGGAAACCGAGGCTTTGTGTGATTTGATCGAACATACTCCGGTGAATATTGAGGAGTGGTTTAGGCAGCGTATTATTCAGCAGTCGATAGAAGCCATAGGTCTTCTTGAACTTGGATTTTCGACGTTTTTTCTAAACAGATGTAATCGATCAGGGATCATCAAAGGCGGTGTGATTGGAGGAAAGAACCAAGATGGAAAATGGAAATTAGATGCCAGATTTAATAAGCCTGACCTGTTGTATCGAATTAAACAGATAGCGCGTTTTAAATCACGCATAAGTCTTCATAATAATAATGCAGAAGATTTTTTGAAAATTGTTATCCCTGACACACCTAAGAACACGCTTGTTTATCTTGATCCTCCTTACTATGTGAAAGGCAAGGGCCTCTACACTAACCATTTTGTCCATAATGATCATGTACGCCTTGCTGAACAGGTTTCAGAAGGTGTTGCAGGGACTCGATGGGTGGTTTCTTACGATAATGTTCCTCAAATTGGGTTGATGTATTCAAACTTTCGGAGTTTGGTATACCAACTTAGTTACAGTGCGGCGGAAAGATATCAAGGTTCTGAGATTATGTTTTTCTCAAATGAACTGGTTATCCCTGCTATACCAGAAGGAATTTCTGTTTATGCAGCCTAGAACAATAGGGGACGTATCACAGATATTATTTTCGTAAAACAATATGACGACACCGCTTATCCCACAAAACGATTTCAATGAAATCACACAACTGATCCATGCCGCGCGGCAGCGTGCGGTGCAGACGGTGAATACGGCGTTGATCGAGTTGTATTGGCAGGTGGGGCAGTTCATCAGCCGCAAGATCGAGCAGGCGGAATGGGGTGACGGGGTGGTGGCGCAACTGGCCGATCATCTGGCACGCACCCAGCCGGGGTTGCGTGGCTTCACCCGTCCAAATTTATTTCGGATGAGACAGTTTTATGAGGCTTATCAAGGGGATGAAAAAGTCTCGGCACTGCTGAGACAATTGCCGTGGACGCATAACATCATCGTTCTCAATCAGGGAAAATCTCCGGAGGAACGTGAGTTTTACCTGCGTTTGGCTATCCGAGAAAAATGGAGCAGTCGCGAACTGGAACGCCAGCTCAAAACCGCCTTGTTTGAGCGCACCGTGCTCAGCCCGGTAAAAGTCTCACCAGTGGTGCGACAAATTCACCCCTGTGCTTTGGGCGTGTTCAAAGACAGCTACATGGTCGAATTCCTCGATCTGCCGCAAGGCCATGCTGAAGCGGATTTGCACCGGGGGTTGTTGCAGCGCCTCAAAAATTTCTTGATCGAGCTGGGGCGGGATTTCTGTTTTGTCGGCAGCGAATATCCGCTGCAAGTCGGCGGGCGGGACTTTGCGCTTGATCTTCTTTTTTTCCATCGCGGGCTGAATTGTCTGGTCGCCATCGAGTTGAAGGTCGGGCGTTTTGAACCGGAGTATCTGGGCAAGCTGGGCTTTTATCTAGAAGCACTCGACCGGGATGTGAAAAAGCCGCACGAGCAACCCGCCATCGGTGTGCTGCTATGCGCGAGCAAGGACGATGAAGTGGTGGAATACGCGTTGAGCCGCAGCCTTTCTCCGGCGCTGATTTCGGAGTATCAAACGCAGTTGCCGGACAAGGCGCTGCTGCAAGCCAAGCTGCACGAGTTTTATTTGCAGAATGTGCCGGATGAAGATTCGGAGGGTGAAGATAAGCAAGAAGGATGAGGAATTGAATGCGATTGCCGATGCCCGCTTGAAGGATGGTAAACCGCCGATACAGGTTAAGCTGGATAAGCTATAAACAGGAACTACCAGCCGATGGAGAAAATCTTCGCGGAGGTTATCGAACGGAGCGTCGCGGAGTCTTGATGGATTCGCTTTCCGCGCTGAGCGTTTTGGCGATAGATGCTACCGTGGCACCGGTTTCGATGGCGGTGGAACTGGACACATTATTCACTAGAGCCTTCCGGTATTGCTCCGGTGCGCGCAGGTAAGGGTTGGTTTGGATGAGCGTTTTCTTTTGCATGGTGCAATGATAGCAACTCATGAGTGCTTTCACCACCGTTTATAGAGTTGTAGGCAGGGCTAATTTGTTCTTCAAGTAATGATGTTTAAAATCAACAAATGTAGGGTGGGCACGTTTTTGTGCCCACGCGGTTACCAATCCGCGTGGGCAGACGATAAAGCTGTCTGCCCACCCTACGATTATTTTGAGAACAAATTTACCCTGGAGTTGTAGGTAGGGCTGTTTTTTTGGAGGAGATGTTATGAGTAAACAAATACAGGAAGCCTACATCGTCGCCGCGACGCGCACGCCGGTGGGCAAGGCGCCGCGCGGGATGTTCCGCAACACCCGCCCCGACGATCTGCTGACGCATGTGCTGAGGAGCGTGCTGGCGCAGGCGCCGTCGCTCGATGCGGCGGTCATCGGCGATGTGATTGTCGGTTGTGCGATGCCGGAGGCGGAGCAGGGGATCAACGTGGCGCGCATCGCGCTGCTGCTGGCCGGTTATCCGAACGTGGTGCCGGGGCTGACCGTCAACCGTTTCTGCTCTTCCGGCTTGCAGGCGGTGGCGCTGGCGGCGGATCGCATCCGGCTCGGCGAGGCCGAGGTGATGGTCGCGGCGGGCATGGAGAGCATGAGCATGGTGCCGATGATGGGCAACAAGATCGCATTCAACCCGGAAATTTTTGCGCGCGATGAGAATCTCGCCATCGCTTTCGGCATGGGCATCACCGCCGAGAAAGTGGCGCAGCGCTGGAAGGTTTCGCGCGAGGCGCAGGATGAGTTCGCTTACCAGAGCCA
>JBAQCT010000092.1:0-16352 GCA_049294375.1 Gallionella sp.
CATGGCGCAGGATTTCTCGCTGCGCTACACGCTGGTGGACGGGCAGGGCAACTTCGGCTCGGTGGATGGCGACAACGCGGCGGCGATGCGTTATACCGAAATCCGCATGGCGAAAATCGCCCACGAGCTGCTTGCCGATTTGGACAAGGAAACGGTCGATTTCGGGCCGAACTACGACGGCTCCGAGCATGAGCCGCTGGTATTTCCGGCGCGCTTTCCCAACCTGCTGGTAAACGGTTCGTCCGGTATCGCGGTGGGCATGGCGACCAACATTCCGCCGCACAATCTGGGCGAGGTGGTGGATGCCTGCCTCGCGCTGCTGAAGAATCCCGATCTGGATATCGAACAGCTTATCGAATACGTGCCTGCGCCGGATTTTCCGACGGCGGGCTTCATCTACGGCCTGTCCGGCGTGAAGGAAGGTTATCGCACCGGGCGCGGTCGCGTGGTGATGCGCGCGCGCTGCCACTTTGAGGACATCGGCAAGGGCGAGCGCCAGGCCATCATCATCGACGAGTTGCCCTACCAGGTGAACAAGGCCAACCTGCTGATGAAGATCGGCGAGATGGTGCGCGAGAAGAAACTGGAAGGCATCTCGGAAATTCGCGACGAATCGGACAAGTCCGGGATGCGCGCGGTGATCGAGCTGAAGCGCGGCGAGAATGCCGACGTGATCCTCAACAAGCTGTACAAAGACACGCAGATGCAGGATAGCTTCGGCATCAACATGGTCGCGATCATCGACGGCCAGCCGAAGCTGCTCAACCTCAAGCAGGTGATCGACGCGTTCCTGCGCCATCGCCGCGAAGTCGTCACGCGCCGCACCATTTTCGAATTGCGCAAGGCGCGCGAGCGCGGCCATATTCTCGAAGGATTGGCGGTGGCGCTGTCCAACGTGGACGAGATCATCGCATTGATCAAGGCCGCAGCGACTCCGGCAGACGCCAAGCGCGAATTGATGGCGCGTTCGTGGCGCTCGTCGCTGGTGGAAGACATGCTCAGCCGCGTCAGCGACGCGTCGCGCCCCGAAGGCTTGCTGTCCGAATTCGGTTTGGTCGGGCAAGGCAAGACGCGCGGTTATCACCTCTCCGATGCGCAGGCGCAGGCGATCCTGGAATTGCGCCTGCAGCGCCTGACCGGGCTGGAGCAGGACAAGATCGTCGGTGAATACCGCGAAGTGATGGATAGGATCACCGATCTGCTCGACATCCTCGCCAAGCCGCAGCGCGTCACGCAGATCATCCACGATGAACTGGTTGCGGTGAAAGCGCAGTTTGGCGACAAGCGCCGCAGCGAGATCGTCACGCATACGCAGGACATGAGCATGGAAGACCTGATCGCGCCGGAAGACGTGGTGGTCACGCTGTCGCATGGCGGTTACATGAAGGCGCAGCGTCTCGACGAATACCGCGCGCATAAACGCGGCGGGCGCGGCAAGCAGGCGACGGCGACCAAGGAAGACGATTTCATCGATAACCTGTTCATCGCCAACACACATAATTACATCCTGTGCTTCTCCAACAGGGGGCGCGTGTATTGGCTCAAAGTGTACGAAGTGCCGCAGGGCAGCCGCATCTCGCGCGGTAAGCCGATCGTGAATCTGCTGCCACTTGAAGAGGGCGAGAAGATCAATGCGGTGTTGCCGGTGAGCGAATTTGTCGAGGATAAATATGTGTTCTTTGCCACCGCCAACGGCACGGTGAAGAAAACTCCGTTGAACGATTTCTCGCGCCCGATGAAGCGCGGCATCATCGCGATCAATCTGGATGAAGGCGATCACCTGATCGGGGTCGCGGTCACCGACGGCAAACATGACGTGATGCTGTTCTCAGACGGCGGAAAGGCCGTGCGCTTCGATGAGGAAGATGTGCGCCCGACCGGACGCGCATCGCGCGGCGTGCGCGGCATGAAGCTGGCGGCAAAGCAGCAAGTGATCTCGTTGCTGGTGGCAGAGGACGAGCAGCAAAGCGTGCTGACTGCGACTGAGAATGGCTACGGCAAGCGCAGCCCGATCGTCGAATACACCCGCCACGGGCGCGGCACGCAAGGCATGATCGCGATCCAGACTTCGGCGCGTAACGGCAAGGTGGTCGCCGCAACGCTGGTGAGCGTAGAAGACGAAATCATGCTGATCGGTACCAGCGGCGTGTTGATTCGTACCCGCGTGAAGGAAATCCGCGAGATGGGGCGCACCACGCAGGGCGTTACGCTGATGAATGTGGAGAAGGGTGAGAAACTGGCCGGTTTGAGCCGTATCGCCGAACCGGAAGAAGAATAAATGTAGGTTGGGCTTAACCAGCGACTTGGCTGCCGTATTTTGGCGGCCAAGTCGAATGGCTATGTAAAGCTCCGCCCGACATGGTGGGACGCTTCGACAGGCTCAGCCCACCCTACGGTTGCTATTTCTTAAACTGGGAGTGATAAAGCATGACGATTTACAATTTCAGCGCGGGCCCGGCAGTGTTGCCGAAAGAAGTGTTGCAGCAGGCGCAGGCGGAATTGCCCGACTGGCACGGCAGCGGCATGTCGGTGATGGAAATGTCGCATCGCGGCAAGGAATACATGAGCATCCAGGCGCAGGCCGAAGCCGATCTGCGCGAGTTGATGGGCATTCCAGCAAATTACAAGGTGCTGTTTCTTCAGGGCGGAGCCAGCCAGCAGTTTGCAATGATTCCGATGAACCTGTTGCGTGGCAAGGCATCGGCAGATTATGTGAATACCGGCGAATGGTCGAAGAAGGCCATCAGCGAAGCGAAGAAATTCGGCTCCGTGAATGTCGTGGCGACCGGCGCGGACAAGAATTTTTCCTGTATCCCCGCATTTGATACCTGGAAGCGCGACCCTGATGCCGCCTATCTGCATTTCACGCCGAATGAAACCATCGGCGGCGTGGAATTCAACTGGCTGCCCCCAATAGACAACACGTCTGGCGGCGTACCTCTGGTGGCGGATATGTCTTCCAATATTCTGTCACGCCCGGTTGATGTGAGCAAATATGGCCTGATTTATGCGGGCGCGCAAAAAAACATCGGCCCGGCAGGGCTTGCCGTCATCGTCATTCGCGACGACCTGATCGGGCAGACGGTCACGGGAACCCCGACCATGCTGGATTACAAGACCCATGCCGACAACGATTCGATGTACAACACGCCGCCAACTTACGGCATCTACATCGCCGGCCTGGTGTTTCAGTGGCTGAAAAAGAACGGCGGCATCGCTGCGATGGAACAGACCAACGTTGCCAAGGCGAAGCTGCTGTATACGACGATTGATGCGAGTAACGGCTTCTACAATTGCCCGGTAGCATTACCGGACCGCTCGCGTATGAATGTGCCGTTTACGCTGAAGGACGCAAGCCTTGATGGCGATTTCCTGAAACAGGCCGAGGCTCGCGGGTTGCTGCAATTGAAGGGGCACCGCTCGGTGGGCGGGATGCGGGCCTCGATTTACAATGCGATGCCGCTGGCAGGCGTACAAACGCTGGTTGATTTCATGAATGAATTCGCAAAGAAAAGCGGCTAAGGAAACACCGTGCGTAGTGTGCCCAACATTATTATTGATAACTTCGCTCGTTGGGCACGCTACGCTTTGCCCAACTTACGAAAAAATTGCTGCACATTTTTGGCCCCGGTTTGCCCGGTTTCAATCACTTTTTACCTGATTAATGATTTGAGTTAATACTGAAATAACGAAACAGGGAACAAAAAATGGCTGATCCATATCGCATTCTCACGCTGAACAAGATTTCCGCCCATGGGTTGAAACGCTTTCCTGCGGACGCTTATCAGGTCGGCTCTGATGTCGCCGAGCCGGATGCGATCCTGGTGCGTTCGCAGGTCATGCATGACATGGAGATTCCAGCCAGCGTGAAAGCGATTGCGCGCGCCGGCGCCGGAACCAACAATGTTCCGATTGCCAAAATGAATCTGCGCGGTGTGCCGGTATTCAATGCGGCGGGTGCGAACGCCAATGCTGTAAAGGAATTGGTTGTTGCCGGCATGCTGCTGGCGGCGCGCAACATCATACCCGCCTTGCAATTCACGGCAGGCTTGTATGGCGATGACGCTGCAATACACAAGCTGGTCGAGGACGGGAAAAAACATTATGCGGGCATCGAGTTGCGCGGGCGCACGCTGGGTATCATCGGACTGGGGGCAATCGGTCGCCTGGTTGCCGACACCGCTCTGGCTCTCGGCATGCGTGTGTACGGCTATGACCCGGAGCTGACTGTGGATGCGGCGTGGAGCCTGTCATCTCAGGTGAAGAGGGCGCATAGCGTCGAGGAGTTGCTCAAGCACAGCGAGTTTGTCACCCTGCATGTGCCGTTGCTGGATGAGACGCGCGGCCTGATTAACGCAAAGCGCGTGCAGGAGATGAAGCCGGGCAGTGTGCTGTTGAATTTTTCGCGTGATGCGATTGTGGATAACGATGCGGTGCTGGCGGGACTGGCGAACAAACATTTGCATTGCTACGTGTGCGATTTCCCCGCGCAAAAATTGCAGGGTCGGGCCAATGTGGTGACTTTGCCGCATCTCGGCGCATCCACTGAAGAGGCAGAAGAAAATTGCGCGGTGATGGTGGTGGACAAGCTACGCGAATATCTTGAACACGGCAACCTGACCAACACGGTAAATTTCCCCACGCTGGTCATGCCGCGCGGGTCGGCATTCCGCCTCGCGATTGCCAACGCCAACGTTCCGAACATGCTGGGGCAGATTTCCACCACGCTGGCCCATGCGGGCATCAATATTAATAACATGATGAACAAGTCGCGCGGCGAAATGGCCTATACGCTGGTGGATACCGATAGTGCGCTGCCTGCCGCGTTGATCGCGCAGATTGCCGCCATTTCCGGCGTATTGATGGTGCGCGACTTGCCATTGGCAGAGGCTCCATGAGCGAGAAATTGAAACAGATCCGCGAGCAGATCGATCGCCTGGATGACGAGCTGCTGAAGCTTGTCAGCCAGCGTGCTGCCTTGGCGCAGCAGATCGGGCTTCTCAAGGACGATGGCGTGATGCTGCGCCCGGAGCGCGAGGCGCAGATATTGCAGCGCGTGCAAGGCAACAACCGGGGGCCATTGAGTAACGCGGCCGTGGCGCAATTGTTCACCGAAGTGATGTCGCAATGCCGCGCGCTGGAAGCGCCGCTGACAGTTGCCTATCTCGGGCCGGAGGGAACATTTACCGAGGTGGCGGCGCTGAAGCGTTTCGGTGCCGCGATACAAAAAATGCCGTGCGCGAATATCGATGATGTATTTCACGCGGCGGAATGCGGCATGGCGCAATATGGCGTCATGCCGGTGGAGAATTCCAGCGAGGGCGCCGTCGGGCGCACGCTGGATTTGTTGTTGCACAGCCCACTGCAGATATGCGGCGAAGTGATGCTGGCTATCCATCAGTGCCTGCTTGCCAAACAGTGCAACCTGAGCGGGATCAAGACCGTTTACTCGCATTCGCAATCTTTCGGCCAGTGCCAGAATTGGCTGAATATGAATTTGCCGAATGCCTTGCTGGTGCATGTTTCCAGCAATGCGGAAGCGGCGCGTCTGGCCTCGGAGAACGCGCATAGCGCAGCCATCGCCGGCATTCAGGCGGCGGCGCTGTTCGGCCTTGATATATGCATGAGGAATATCGAGGACGACCCCAAGAATACGACGCGCTTTCTGGTATTGGGTGATCAGCAGGTCGCGCCTTCCGGAAAGGACAAGACTTCGCTCGTACTCTCCGCCATGAACCGGCCCGGCGCGGTGCATGACCTGCTTGCCCCGCTGGCCAAACATGGGGTGAGCATGACCAAACTGGAGTCGCGTCCGGCACAGGCCGAGCTTTGGGAATATGTGTTCTATGTGGATGTCGAAGGCCATCAGACTGACGTCAAAGTAGCCGCTGCGCTGGCTGAAATAAAGAAAGTTGCCGCGTTCATGAAAATTTTGGGCTCATACCCGGTTGCCGTGTAGGCGGCTATCCTGGAGCAAATGAATGGCAATGCCGCAACTGTGTTGGGATATCGGGTTCCTGAAAAATAATCCGACGCTGAAGGACGAAAATTACGGCATTCCCGCCGAAGTGAAACATACCGATTATCCGGTGCGCATGGTGCGCTACTGGTTCATGTATCACGTCCTGCGCGAGGACGCGGCGCGCAAGGGCGCGCTGGACGTGTGCGAGATCGGCGTGGATGTCGGGCAGATGCTCGGCTTCATGCATGCGGCCGCGCGACATGGCGGCGAGAAGGTGCCGCTGGCAAGCTGGGATGCGGTGGATGCGCTGATCCGCAAGGATATTCTGGAGCGCGCAGGTTATAACCATTTTTACCAGGTGGATCTGGAAAGCCCGGAGTTCAAGCTGGATGAGGGCAGGCAATACGACGCGATGATTCTGCTGCATGTGCTGGAGCATCTGTTTGAGCCGGAAGCGCTGATCGCGAAGATCGTACCGCACCTCAAGCCCGGTGGCATGCTGATCGGAGGATTTCCTTCCACACCGGAGCCCATGGCGCAGTCGCGCGAAAACAAGATTCGTCCCGGCGCGAGAAAATACGGGCATGTCAGCGTGTTCTCACCGAAGCGCGTGCGCGACATGGCTGCGGCGAACGGGCTGGAAGTGGAGTTTTTGAGTGGCGCATTTTTCATGCGCAAGAAAGGTTTTTTCCTGGAGAACTTCAAGTGGTGGCTGCGCTTCAACCTGTGGTTCGGCGCGCTGTTTCCGGGCTGGCCGGGCGAGACGTACTGGATTTTGCGCAAGCCCCAATAGGGATGGATCAATATATTGATGACTGTGAAATGAGCCGTAAAAAAGCAGTTGTCCACGAAAGACACGAACAGACACGAACAGACTCACTGCATGAAACAGTTATCGGTATCACCACGCTGGGTGGGTTGCCGAATCAAGGTAATCAACTGATTTGTGTTTCGTGATTTTCGTGTTTTTCGTGGATGGAATGAGGTTTTAAGTATGAATTACGCAGAACTGGCACCACCTTACATTCGCGCCATCGCGCCCTACCAGCCCGGCAAGCCGATATCCGAGCTGGAGCGCGAGCTGGGCATCAGCGGCATCGTCAAGCTGGCGTCGAACGAGAACCCGCTGGGTTGCAGCCCGCTGGCCATGACGGCGATGCAGGAAGCGCTCAAGACCATCGCGCTGTATCCGGACGGCAATGGCTTCGAGTTGAAGGACGCGCTGTTCGGGCGCTACGGCGTCGAACACGCGCGCATCGTGCTGGGCAACGGCTCCAACGACATGCTGGAACTGGCCGCACGCGCCTTCCTCACGGTGGGCGATAAGGCGGTCTACTCGGATCATGCCTTCGCGGTGTATCCGCTCGCGACACAGGCGGTCGGCGCGACGGGCGTTTCCGTGCCCGCGATCAATTATGGCCACGACCTGAAGGCGATGCTGCAGGCCGCCGTGGCGCAGCAGGCCAAGCTGGTGTTCATCGCCAACCCAAACAACCCGACCGGCACCTTCCTGAGTGCAGCTTCGTTGCTGGAATTCATGCGCGCATTGCCAGCGAATATCTTGGTGGTGCTGGACGAGGCGTACAACGAATATCTGCCGCAAGAATGCCGCTACGATTCGGTGGCATGGTTGCAGGAATTCCCCAACCTGATCGTTTCGCGCACCTTCTCCAAGGCTTACGGCCTGGCCGGCCTGCGCGTGGGGTATGCGTTCGCCGATGCGCAGGTGGCCGACATGATGAACCGCGTGCGCCAGCCATTCAACGTCAACAGTGTGGCGCAGGCCGCCGCCGTGGCGGCGTTGCAGGACGAGGATTTCGTCCGGCGCACCAATGAAATGAACCGGCGCGGCATGGAACAGATCACCGCAGGGCTGCGCAGGCTGGGGCTGGAATATATCCCATCGTATGGCAACTTCATCAGCTTTAAAATAGGCGATGGGATGAAGATGTACCGCCGCTTGCTGGAACTGGGCGTGATCGTGCGTCCCGTGGCCGGTTACGACATGCCGGAATATTTGCGCGTGAGCATAGGCACGGAAAACGAAAACGAGAAATTTTTATTCGTATTACAACAGGCTTTAGAGGAACCGAAATGATTATAGTAATGGGCAGGGATGTGACCGACGCCGAAATCGGTGCGGTGGTGAAGCGGCTGGAAACGGCGGGTCTGAAGGCGAATATTTCGCGCGGCATCGAGCGCACGGTGATCGGCGCCATCGGCGACGAGCGCCAGTTGACCGAGGAGATGTTCACCTCGCTGCCCGGCGTCGAATCGGCGATGCATATCGCCAAGCAGTACAAGATCGTGTCGCGCGAATCGCACAAGGAAAATACCGTCATAGACATCGGCGGCATCCCTCTGGGCGGCAAGCAGATACAGGTGATTGCCGGGCCATGCTCGGTGGAGACGCAGGAGCAGATGGACTTGTCGGCCAAATACGTGCATGAGGCGGGCTGCCGCCTCATGCGCGGCGGCGCATTCAAGCCGCGCACCAGCCCGTACACCTTTCAGGGAAAGGGCAAGGAGGGCTTGGACATCTTCTGCAAGGCGGCAAGACCCTACAAGCTGCCCATCGTGACCGAGCTGATGGATGTGCGCCAGATCGAGATATTCATGGAATACGATGTGGACGTGTTCCAGATCGGCACGCGCAACATGCAGAATTTCGACCTGCTCAAGGAAGTCGGACGCATTAACAAACCGGTGATCCTCAAGCGCGGCATGTCGGCCACGATTGCCGAATGGCTGATGTCGGCGGAATACATCGCGGCGGGTGGCAACCACAACATCATCTTCTGCGAGCGTGGCATCCGCACTTTCGAGACCTACTACCGCAACGTGCTGGACGTGACCGCGATCCCGGTGCTGAAGAAAGAAACCCACCTGCCGGTGATCGTCGACCCTTCGCATGCGGGCGGCAAGGCGTGGATGGTTCCGGCGCTGTCGCAGGCGGCAATCGCTGCGGGTGCGGACGGTCTGCTGGTCGAGATGCACCCGAATCCCTGCGAAGCCTGGTGCGATGCCGACCAGGCCTTGACCCCGCAGGAGATGAAGAAACTGATGGGGACGCTGGGGGCGGTTGCCAATGCCATTGGACGTACGCTGTAAATTGGTTGGTGGGTTACGGCCTGCGGCCTAACCCACCCTACGACCCCCTCTCCCCTTGTGGGAGAGGGTTGGGGAGAGGGGGAACTTGTGCCCAACACACAATTCAAAAAAATCGTCATCTTCGGCGCCGGCTTGATCGGGGGTTCGTTTGCGCTCGCGTTGCGCAAGGCGCATGCAGTCGGCGAGGTGGTCGGATTCGGGCGCAGCGAGGCGACACTGCAACAGGCTAAACAGCTTGGCATCCTCGACCGCATCGGGCAAGACATCGCAGCTGAAGTGGGCGATGCGGATTTGATATTGCTCGCGACGCCGGTCGGGCAGATGGCGGAATTGATGGCGCGCATCGCGCCGCATCTCGGCGTGCATACGCTGGTCACCGACGGTGGCAGCACCAAGTGCGACGTGGTGTCGGCGGCGCGCGCTAATCTGGGCAAGAAACTCGCACAGTTCATTCCCGCGCATCCCATCGCGGGTGCTGAAAAAAGCGGCGCTGGCGCGGCACAGGCCGATCTGTATGTCGGCAAGAAGGTGGTGCTGGCCCCGCTGCCGGAAAATTCGAAAGATGCGGTAGCGCGCGTACGCAAGGCGTGGGAGCTGTGTGGCGCGGTGGTGAGCGAACTGACGCCGGAGCAGCACGATGCGGTATTTGCGGCGGTGAGCCATTTGCCGCACTTGCTGTCGTTCGCGCTGGTGCATGATCTGGCGCAGCGCGATAACCGCGACATGCTGCTGTCTTTCGCCGCGAGCGGTTTCCGCGATTTCACCCGCATCGCCGCGAGTTCGCCGGAGATGTGGCGCGACATCTGCCTTGCGAACCGCGAGGCGCTGCTGGTTGAACTGCGCCGCTACGCCGACGAGCTGTATGTGCTCTACCAGGCACTGGAACGACAGGATGCCGCGAAGCTCGAAGAGGTGTTCAGCGAGGCGCGCAAAGTGCGCAGCAATTGGACAGAACAATAATAAAGTAATGAGTCATATCACGGCCAAACAAATCTGGTGGCTGCTCATCGCTATCGCGGTCATCTGGTTTTCAAATCTCGAATACCGTACGCTGATCAAACCGGACGAAGGGCGTTATGCCGAAATTCCGCGTGAGATGGTGGTGAGCGGAGACTGGGTCACACCGCGTCTGAACGAACTCAAGTATTTCGAAAAACCGCCGCTGCAATACTGGGCGACCGCAGCCGCCTACACGCTGTTCGGCGAGCACCAATGGACATCGCGCCTGTGGACGGGATTGACTGGTTTTGCCGGTATCCTGCTGGTGTGGTTTGCCGGGCTTCGCCTGTTCGGGCGCGAGGCGGCGGGCTACGCCGCGCTGCTGCTGTCCAGCAGCTTGCTGTATGTGCTGATGGGGCACATCAACACGCTGGACATGGGCGTGACGTTTTTTCTCACGCTGGGAATTATCGGGTTGCTGCTTGGGCAGGCGCAGACAGACAAAATAAAACAGCGCAATTGGATGATGGTCGCGTGGGCGGGGCTGGCCTTGGCGGTACTGAGCAAGGGCCTGATGGGGCTGGTGTTGCCGGGTGCCGCGTTGTTCATTTACTGCATGGTGCAGCGCGACTTCAGCGTACTGAAGCGCATGCACTGGCTGCCCGGCCTCGCGGTGTTTTTTGTCATCACCGTGCCGTGGTTCGTGCTGGTGATGAAAGCCAACCCGGAATTTTTTGAACGCTTCTTCATCTACGAGCACTACACGCGCTTCACCACCAAGGTGCATGGGCGTTACCAGCCCTGGTATTACTTCATCCCGATCCTGCTGGCCGGGGCGCTGCCGTGGACGGTGCTGATGTTCGACACGATGTTCCGCACTTTCCGCAATGGCAAGTTGCCGGACAAGGCGTTCAACACACAGCGCTTCCTGCTGATCTGGGCGGTGTTCATTTACGTGTTTTTCTCCATTTCCGGCTCCAAACTGCCCTCCTACCTGCTCCCGATGCTCCCCGCGTTGGTCTTGTTGATGGGCAAACGCATCGCCGAAATGCGCGAGCGGGTGCTGTTCTGGCAGATCGCCCCGGCAATACCATCCGCACTGCTGTTGCTGGGGGTGGCAATGAATATAGGCAAACTTGCCGATACGCCAAACCAGGTCGAACTGTACCCGTATTACGGGCCGTGGCTGGCGGTCGCTGCGCTGATTTCGCTGACCGGCTTACTGGCGGGGATGCTGCTGTTGTGGCGCGAAAAGAAATTCGTCGCGGTGGCGGTGCTGGCGGTGACCGCCTTGCTATCCGCACAGACCGGCCTGTCTGGCTATGAAACCGTGGCGCGCGAGCGATCGGCGAAACATATCGCCGAGGCGATACGCGGCGAGGTCAAGGCGGATGCGCCGTTCTATTCGGTGTGGACCTACGAGCAGACCCTGCCGTTCTATATCAAGCACACCTTTACTTTGGTGCAGTTTCAGGATGAAATGGACTTCGGCATCAAGCAGGAGCCGCAACGCTGGATACCCAACCTTGAGGAATTTGCCAAGGTCTGGGCTGCACAACGCGAGGCGTTGGCGATCATGCCGGTGTATGCTTATCCGCAGTTACAAGAACAGGAGCTGGCGATGAAGATTATTTTCGAAGATGCGCAACATATTGTGATCAAGAAACCATTGAATGCGGCTACTGCTAGCCCTCTTTCTATTGAAGAGAGAGGAGAGAGGATGGAATCGCCATGAGCCTGATCAGTTTCACCCTGATTTTCGTCGGCGTAATGCTCAATGCAGCCGCGCAGATACTGATGAAGGCCGGCACCAATGCGGTCGGCCATTTTGAATTCAGCATGGAAAACATCCTGCCCATCGGCTTGAAACTGGCGGTGGAGTGGCATATCGTAACCGCGCTGTTCTGCTATGCGCTCAGCGTAGTGGTCTGGATACTCGCGCTGTCGCGTGTGCCGGTCAGCATCGCTTTTCCGATGCTGTCGATGGCCTATGTGGTGAATGCCGTGGCAGCCTGGTACCTGCTCGGCGAGCCATTCAATCCAACCAAACTGGTCGGCATGGGCGTGATTATTCTCGGCGTGATCATCATTTCGCGGGCATAAAATTCAAAAATACCTATCCACGAAAGACACGAAAAACACGAACAAAACCTCAAAAATTGAGTTATCAGTTTGTCATATGTTTGGGGGTGTTTCGTGCTTTTCGTGTCTTTCGTGGACAGTTTGTAGCATCGGTTTTGAGTTTTTTATAGAGGCTTCGCCATGAGCACTTTTCTTCCTTTCTCCCGCCCAACCATAGACGAGGCGACCATCGCCTCTGTGGTGGGCGTGCTGCGCTCCGGCTGGATCACCACCGGCCCGAAGGTGCAGGAATTCGAGAAAAAATTATCAGAATATTTCGGCGGACGTCCGGTGCGCACCTTTAATTCCGGCACCTGCACGATGGAAATCGCGCTGCGCATTGCGGGCATCGGGCCGGGCGACGAGGTCATCACCTCGCCGATCTCCTGGGTGGCCACCGCGAATGTGATCCTCGAAGTCGGTGCGACGCCAATATTTGCCGACATCGATCCGGTTACGCGCAACATCGATCTGGACAAGCTCGAAGCCGCCATCACGCCGAAGACCCGCGCGGTCATTCCGGTCTATCTGGCGGGCAAGCCGGTGGACATGGACAAGCTGTATACGATTGCGGCCCAGCACAAGCTGCGCGTGATCGAGGATGCGGCGCAGGCTATCGGTTCGACATGGAAGGGAAAGCCGATTGGCTCATTCGGCGATTTCGTCTCGTTCAGTTTTCAGGCAAACAAGAACATCACCACTTCCGAAGGCGGCTGTTTGGTGCTGAACAACGAAGAGGAAGCGAAGCTCGCGGAAAAATATCGATTGCAGGGCGTCACGCGCAGCGGCTGGGATGGCATCGAGGTGGACGTACTGGGCGGCAAGTTCAACATGACCGACGTCGCCGCCGCGATTGGCCTGGGCCAGTTCGCGCAACTGGATGCGATCACCGCGCAGCGGCGCAAACTGGCGCGGCATTATTTTACGACGCTCGGCAAGGATTTCGAGATGCAGACCGGTGCGCAGTTACCAATTGCGGATTTCGAGAGCACCAACTGGCACCTGTACCAGATCGTGCTGCCGGAGCGCATCGCGCGCGCCGACTTCATGGCGCGCATGAAAGAGCGCAACATCGGCATCGGCTACCACTACGCACCCATCCACCTGTTCAAACTGTATCGCGCACTAGGCTTCAGGGAAGGCATGTTCCCGGTTGCCGAGCGTGTCGGCAAGCAGATCGTCTCACTGCCGATGTTCTATGCGATGAACGAGGCGGATGTCGAGCGTACCTGTGCGGCGATGCGCGAAGTGCTGGCATAGCCAACTAATTCGCGTTAGATAGCTCAACCTTCATGCGACCACCCAAGCTTATCAAGCCTTATGTGCTGAGATTTTGCCGCAGTGTTGTTCATGATGCTGCTCCCGTTTATGTTCCGTGCCAGCCAAAATCTGATGCACCAGCTAATGATTGTTTTCCTCTTGTTGAGCGCCAAGTTGCGTCCGTTGGTGGTAAGAGCATTATTGGTTGGGCGGTATGGGAGTGGCCAAGGGTATTCATTGAGGCAGAGTTTCATGCCGTGTGGAAGCAACCAGATGGCTCGCTTCTCGATATTGCTCCCAAGGCATTACCTATACCTCGCATCCTTTTTATTCCCGACACACGGCGTGTTTATCATGGTAGGCAAGTAGATAATGTCCGCCTTCCTCTATGCAACGACAAAACGGTGAAAAGGCTCTGTGAGCTTTCTACACTTATTTTCAAAGAGCTTAACGCTGGTACCCTTGCCGACGTTCACGGCGAGATTATCGCTTCCGATCAGTGTGTCTGTTACCTCAAGGAAAAGGAGCGTGTTCTTCAAACCCTTCTTGGGCGTTACGGTACCAATTACCCGGAGCCTGCGTAGGGCGCAATAACCAACGGGCATTGCGCCGTATGTGCTGGATGCAGGACACACGCCACAATGCAAATAGTCGGTACGCTGCGCGCGGCTTTCCTTCACGCTACATGATAAAATCCGCGCTTATTTTTCGGGCCGAACGCCATGCCACATAAGCCTCACCCCATTGAAACGCTGCTGCAACAGCGCATCCTGATCCTCGACGGCGCGATGGGCACGATGATCCAGCGCTACAAGTTGACCGAAGCTCATTATCGCGGCACCGAGTTGTATGGCAATTACAGCGGCAAGCGCCGCATTTTTGCAGACCACAAAATCGACGTGAAAGGCTGCAACGACCTGCTGTTGCTGACCCAGCCACATGTCGTCGGCGGCATCCACCGCCAGTACCTCGAAGCGGGCGCGGATATTTTGGAAACTTGCACTTTCAACTCCACCTCGGTGTCGATGGCGGATTACGAGATGCAGCATCTGGTGTACGAACTGAACGTCGCCGGGGCGAAGCTGGCGCGCGGGTTGTGCGATGAATTTTCCACTAAACACAAACCGCGTTTCGTCGCGGGCGTGCTCGGCCCGACCGGACGCACTGCGTCGATCTCGCCGGACGTGAACGACCCCGGCGCGCGCAACGTCAGCTTCGACGAACTGGTGGAAAGCTATGCCGAAGCGGTGCGCGGCCTGCTCGACGGCGGGGCGGACATCCTGATGGTCGAGACCATCTTCGACACGCTCAACGCCAAGGCCGCGTTGTTCGCCATCGAGCGCCATTTCGAACAACACAGGATGCGCGTGCCGATCATGATTTCGGGCACCATCACCGATGCTTCTGGACGCACGCTCTCCGGACAAACCACCGAGGCGTTCTGGAATTCCTTAAGCCACGCCAAGCCGTTATCCATCGGCCTGAACTGTGCGCTGGGTGCTGAACTGATGCGCCCCTATGTCGAGGAGATGTCGCGCGTCGCAAGCTGTTATGTTAGCGCGCACCCCAACGCCGGGCTACCCAACCCTCTGTCCGAGACCGGTTACGACGAAACACCGGAAACCACCGCCCGGCTGGTGAAGGAATTCGCCACCAGCGGCTTCCTCAATATCGCGGGTGGCTGCTGCGGCACCTCGCCCGCGCATATCAAGGCGATTGCCGAGGCGCTCAAGGATGTGCCGCCGCGCAAGATTCCGGCCATCGACAAGAAGCTGCGTCTGTCCGGGCTGGAGCCGTTCAACGTCGGCGACGACTCGCTGTTCGTCAACGTCGGCGAACGCGCCAACGTCACCGGCTCGGCCAAGTTCAAGCGGCTGATCCTCGAAGGCCAGTACGACGAGGCGCTGGAAGTCGCCAGGCAGCAGGTTGAAACCGGCGCGCAGGTGATCGACATCAACATGGATGAGGCGATGCTCGACGGCGAGGCCGCGATGGCGAAGTTCCTCAACCTGATCGCCTCCGAACCGGATATTTCCAAAGTGCCGCTGATGATCGATTCCTCCAAATGGAGCATCATCGAGGCAGGGTTGAAGTGCGTGCAGGGCAAGCCCATCGTCAACTCGATCTCGCTGAAGGAAGGCGAAGAGCTGTTCATCAAGCACGCCACGCTGGTGCGGCGCTACGGCGCGGCAGCGGTGGTGATGGCGTTCGACGAACAGGGGCAGGCCGACACCTACCAGCGCAAGACCGAAATCTGCAAGCGCAGCTATGACATCTTGGTGAATAAAATCGGCTTCCCACCGGAGGACATCATCTTCGACCCGAACATTTTCGCGATTGCGACCGGCATCGAGGAACACAACAACTACGCGGTGGACTTCATCGAGGCCACGGCGTGGATACGCAAGCATCTGCCATTCGCAAAAATTTCCGGCGGCGTGTCGAATGTTTCTTTCTCATTCCGCGGCAACGAGCCGGTGCGCGAGGCGATCCATACCGTGTTTCTGTACCACGCGATCAAGGCGGGGCTGAACATGGGCATCGTCAACGCCGGGCAGCTCGGCGTGTACGAGGAGATTCCGAAAGAGTTGCGTGATGCGGTGGAGGATGTGGTGCTGAACCGCAGTTCAGACGCGGGCGAGAAGCTGGTTAAAATCGCCGAGACGGTAAAGGGCGGCGGCAAGGAACAGGTCGAAGATCTGGCATGGCGCAAGGGTACGGTGCAGGAGCGCATCACGCATGCGTTAGTCAGGGGCATCACCACCTTTATTGTTGAGGACACCGAGGAAGCACGCCAGCAGGCCAAGTTTCCGGTCGAGGTGATCGAAGGCCCGCTGATGACCGGCATGAACGTGGTCGGCGACCTGTTCGGCGCGGGCAAGATGTTCCTGCCGCAAGTGGTGAAATCGGCGCGCGTGATGAAGCAGGCGGTGGCGCATCTGGTGCCCTACATCGAGGC
>JBAQCT010000093.1:0-1848 GCA_049294375.1 Gallionella sp.
AGAGTCAAAAGGGTCAGGTTCGCATTGATTTCCGGCAGCTCGCGTAGGGCACAATCGTTATTGCGCGATATGCAACCCAAACATCAGCCATCGGCCAAGTACGTAAGTTGCCGTTGGTGTTTCAACGCCAGCAACACCACTTCGGTTTCGGAGTGGGCATACAAAACGATGTGGCGGTTTACGACGTATTCGCGCAAATTTGGCAAGCCCGCTTGGACGGCAAGCTGTTGAACGGTTTGCGCCTTTAGCCGTGCCTGAGCTGAACGTGCGGTGAAGAAACGTGCCGGATGTCCACTGGCCGGAGACCAACCCAACACGGCGACCATTTCGCGCAGTTCCGCTTTAAGTTTGCGAAAGCGTTCTGATGCGGAATCTGCATCTTGTTCAACGAAAAATTGGTGAGCGATTTCCAGGTTGCTGAGAAAATTCGGGGCAGCTTCAACCCGGGCACGAACCGTTAGTGTCATTGATCTGACAGAGCCAATGTCAATTCTGAGGAAGGCACGCGCTGACCGGCAAGAAGTTGACGCAGGCCTGTTTCTGCTTCGTCTAATAAAACCAAATTTGCATGTTCTTCTTCAAGCGCGTGGTAGTAATCGAGTTTGCGAGCATCGACGATGGCAATAAAGCTCGAACCGTTCTTGGTGAGCACTTTTTCAGACCCCGCACCGACCACTTCATCGGCAAGCTCCGCCAGCCGTGCGCGCGCTTCGCTGATCGGCATCACATCACTTGTTCGCAATGTCATTGCAATTCCTTTAATGTAAGTATCGGTTTTGATTGTACGGTTACAAATCGCGTAAAGCAAACCTCAGAGCCAAAGGGGTCGGCTTCGCATTTGTTTTGTGCGATTCAACCCCGGTGATGCTATGCCATCACGCAATCGCCTTGCCCCGCGAGCCTGTTTGCTTGGTAGAAGCTACGCGCCCCTTTGCTGCCGGCTTTTGGGCGATGTGATCGAGCAAGACGGGCGGGCGGTTAGGGAAGCGCGCGACCAGATCGAGTTCGCCGCCCATTGCCTGGATATAGCGGCGCAGCGTGGAGAGCAACAGATCGCTGCGGCGCTCGATGCGCGAGATCGTATCCTGCCCCACCCCAAGGCTTGCGGCGAGGTCTTGTTGGGTGTGTTCGACAGCCAGGCGCAAGTCCTTGAGCGTTGCAAGCTCACCCGCGCGCTGTTCCACTTTTGCGCGGCGCTTGGGCGGCAGTGCGGCCAGCACATCATTTAGATTTTTTGCCATGATCTTTCTCCTTTACTTGCTTTGAAGCGCTGGCCGCTTTAAGCGTGGCCAGATGTTCGTCAAATCTCGCGTCTGCACCGGCAATCAGCTTTTTATAGAATCGCCGCTGATCCGCGCCGCCTTTGTCACCGCCCACCAGCAGGATCGCTGCGCGCACTGTATCGAATGCAAAAGCCACCCGCCATACCCCGCCATCGCAATCGAAACGCAACTCTTTCATGTTCGCGTGCTTCGAGCCTTTGAGCGTATCCACTGTCGGCCTGCCCAAGTGGGGGCCGAATTCCTGAAGGAGCCGGGCGTGGGCAAGCAATTCATCCTGGAGCGTGTCATCCATCGCCTGAAACTCGGCGTGAAAGTCGTCATGAAAGAGTACGTTCCAAGGCATGGGCGGATTATGGCCTTAAAGGCATATTATTTCAAGGGCGAGGTTTGTCTAACGACGCATGGAGAATAAACAACCCCGTGCCAAGGGTACGGGGTATTAAGGATGCGCTGAATAAGCCCCGACATTCAGAAGCCGATTAGGCGCATCTGTTTTTCATGGGCGAAATTGCCCGTTTTCTTCTTCCACACCCCACAGTCGGGGTGTTTTTCGGGGGATTTCCCC
>JBAQCT010000094.1:0-10326 GCA_049294375.1 Gallionella sp.
ATTTACGGCTTTCATGCCGTCACCTCGCGCATTCGCCAGAACCCGGATGGGGTTCTGGAAATCTACCTGCAAGAGCAACGCAACGACCCGCGGATGCGCGACCTGATCAAACTTGCCGGAACGAACGGCGTGCGCATTATCCCGGTAGACGCCAAACGGCTCGACGGCATGGCGGGCAATGCCCGGCATCAGGGTGTTGCCGCGCGCGTCGATGCGGCGCGCCGTGTACAGCATCTGGACGATGTGCTGGATACGCTCGGCGAACCGCCGTTGCTGCTGGTGCTGGATGGTGTGCAGGATCCGCATAACCTCGGCGCGTGCCTGCGCAGTGCCGACGCGTTCGGCGTGCATGCGGTGATCGCGCCGAAAGACCGCGCGGTCGGCATCACCGCGACGGTGGAAAAAGTCGCCTGCGGCGCGGCGGAAACCGTGCCGTACATTACCGTCACCAATCTCGCGCGCACCCTGCGCGAATTGCAGGAACGCGACATATGGGTGGTCGGCGCGGAAGGCGATGCGGAGCGGGATCTGAATAGCTTCAAACACACCCGCGCGCTCGCCTGGGTGCTGGGCGCGGAAGGCGAAGGGCTGCGCCGCCTGACGCGCGAGACCTGCGACGAGCTGGTGCGCATCCCGATGCTGGGCAGCGTGGAAAGCCTGAATGTTTCCGTCAGCGCCGGTATTTGCCTGTTCGAGGCGAGGCGGCAACGGAAGGCGGCGCAATAAATGCAACCGACTCACAATTTGCTTGTCATATTTTCTGATACGACCGGTTATGACGGCACGATAACCAGTCGATGCCTTGATTTCAGCGAGATGCCCCGTTTGACAAAATAGACAAAACTTGCCATTCTGCGAATATGTTGTGTGCCACCAGAAAATTTATTGCCGTACTTTTGGCCATTTGGCTGCCGCTGTTCAGCGGCAGTGCGCTGGCCGAGTCGGTTGCCATGCAGTCGAATGGAGGAGATTGCCACGCTATCGTGACGCAAGAAGATGAGCATCGCTCACACCTCGCTTCAAACGCACACGAACATCAGGCCCAGCTTGCCGTGAATCCCGATATGCCTTCCGGCCATCAGGATCACTCGAATTCATCCTGCAAGAACCACTCCATCTGCCATTTTGCGTCCTGCGGATATGTTGCGAACTCTGTATTGATGACAGTCACGGAACAGCAGCCGGATCGTGCCTTTACCCCTTACCTCGTTACACTTCGCACGCTTACCCTGCCATTGTTTGATCCGCCTCCGCTTGCCCGCGCCTGACACGGGGCGAGTAGCTCCATCGTTATTATTCACGCCGGTTTCACCGGCATAAAAGCTCTCTTCCCGAATTGCCAAGCAACCGCTTGCGGTTGCCTGCTCATCATCTATTTGAAGGATCAAGATCATGAAAGCGAATTTCGCTCAGACTTACTTACCGGCTCATGCCCTATTGCGGGGTCTGATATTGTGCGCTGCGCTGGCCGTGGCTTGGCCAAGCATGGCGCAGCAGCCCCGTGCAGGCTCGGAACAGGCCGCTTCGGTGCAGGCATTACCTGCCGTGGATGTGTATAAAAGCCCCCAGTGCGGTTGCTGCAAATTCTGGGCGGAGCATCTCCAGAAAAATGGCTTTACGGTAACTTTGCATGATGTGAACGATATACCCGCAACACGCAAAAAACTGGGTATGCCAAATCGATACGGCTCATGCCATACTGCCAAGGTCGGGCAATATCTGGTCGAGGGGCATGTGCCGGCGGCGGACATCAAAAAATTGCTCGAGAAAAAGCCCAAAGCCATCGGCCTGGCCGTACCCGCCATGCCGCCCGGATCGCCGGGCATGGAGAGCGATGAACCGGTCCCTTACGACACCTTGCTGGTTGGTAAGGATGGCAAAGCCAAGGTATTTGCGCGGCATTAAGCCATCAAAACCTGCCGGATAAACGATTTTCCGGCTGTAGTTTTGCAAACGAATTCGAGGAGCCAGTCATGAATATACGGCTTGTTGTCAAGTTAGCGGTTTGCGGATTGATGGGAGCATGGCTGCTGCCTGCAGGGGCGGTTGAGGATCGCCTGCCGGGGGATCGTCGGTTGGGTTCGGATCTCGCCGGGCTGCTGGCGTATGCGCGCGAGCACAACCCGGAATTTGCAGCATCGCGCCACGAGGCCGACGCCGCAATGCAGCGCGTTCAGCCCGCAGCAGCCCTGCCCGACCCGGTGTTGCGCGCCGAACTGATGGACATCACCAACCAGGGGACTGACAAGAGCGTGAGCCTGTGGCCATCGCAAGTCGGTAGCACGCGCTATCAGATGACGCAAAGCGTACCGTGGTTCGGCAAACGCGATTTGAAACGGGAGGCAGCCGAGGCCAGCGCAGATCAGGCACAGGGGCAAACCGTCGCAATCTGGGCAGAATTGTCGGCGCAGATCAAGTCGGCTTACGCGCAGTATTACTACGTCACAGGCAACCAGAAAATTACCCGCGACCTGCTCGACCTGGTGGTGCAAATGGAAAAAGTTGCGCAGGTCCGTTATGCTAACGGGCTTGCCGCACAGCAGGATGCCGTGCGCGCGCAAGTCGAACAAACGGCCATAAAAACCGGGCTGGTCGCGCTGAGCAACTCAAAGCGGCAAATCGAGGCGCGGCTGAATGCCTTATTGTCGCGCCCGGCAAACGCGCCGTTTGCCGCCCCGGAACATTTGCGCACTATTCCCGCAACGGCCAGCCTGGAAAACTATGCGGTATTGGAAAGCCGTATCCGTAAACACAACCCCGAACTGTTTGTCGATGAAGCCGGGATCCGCGCGAGCGAAAAGAATCGTGATCTCACCTACCAGAACCGCTACCCTGATTTTGTGTTGGGCGTATCCCCGACCCAGTCCGGGAATGCGGTGCGCGAATGGGGCGTGATGGTCGAACTCAATATTCCGTTGCAGCAGGATTCGCGCCGCTCGCAGGAGCGGGAATCCGAAGCCATGCTGGCGGCGGCCAAGGCGCGCAAAGAGGCAACCGCTAACCGGGTCTTGTCCGCGCTAACCGAAAACCTGGCAGGTATCGAAGCGGCGCAGAGCACCGAATCGCTGAGCTCCAGCGGCCTGCTGCCTCAAGCGAATGTCACTTTCGAATCCGCGCTGATCGGATACCAGACCGGCAAGGTAGATTTTGCGACCTTGCTGGATGCGGCGCGGCAAACCCTGAATGCCAAACTGGAAATACTGAAAGCGCAGGCGGAGGCGCAGATGCGTTTGGCCGAGATCGAACGGCTGCTGGGAGAAGAATTATGAAACAAATCAGCGCGATGATAGCCGTTGTGCTCGTCGTGGCCGCTGTGGCTACGGGAGGCGGCTATTGGTTGGGTGGGCAAAAGACAGAGGGTAAAAAGCAGAAGGCAGAAACAACAGTCCAAAAAGAGCCCGCCCGCAAGATACTGTATTACCGCAACCCGATGGGTTTGCCGGATACGTCACCGACACCCAAAAAGGATTCGATGGGCATGGACTACGTTCCCGTGTATGAAGGGGGTGAGGAGCCAGGCACTACCTCGGGGCAGGTAAAAATCAGCATCGAAAAGGTGCAAAAGTTGGGGGTAAAAACCGAGCAGGCAGCGATGCGCATGCTGGACAAAACGGTGCGCGCCGTGGGCCGGGTGGAAGTCGATGAGCGGCACATCCACAACATCGCGCCCAAGTTCGAGGGCTGGATAGAAAAGCTGCATGTAAAGACCACCGGGGAGCCGGTAAAAAAAGGGCAAGCATTGTTCGATATCTACAGCCCGGAGTTGGTGTCGGCGCAGCGCGAGTATGCGATTGCGATGCAAGGCGTCGCGGCGCTGAAAGATGCGGATGCCGATACCCGGCAGAGCATGCAGCGGCTTGCCGAAGCCAGCCTGTTGCGCCTCAAGAACTGGGATATTTCCGAGCAGCAGGTGAAAGACCTGGTCAGCTCCGGGACGACAAAGCGCAGCGTGACCTTTCATGCGTTTCATACGCCGGTGAATGGCATCGTGCTGGAGAAGAAAGCCCTGGAGGGGATGCGCTTCATGCCCGGCGAAGTGTTGTATCAGATTGCCGATCTTTCTTCGGTGTGGGTGATAGCCGATGTTTTCGAGCAAAACATCGAGTTGGTACGAGCCGGCAGCAAGGCGAAAATCAAACTGGACGCTTATCCGGACATGCCCTTTACGGGCGTGGTAAGCCTGGTTTATCCGACGCTGAATGCGGCCACGCGCACCGTGCCGGTGCGGATTGAAATCGCCAATCCAAAAGGGCTGCTTAAACCGGCCATGTTTGCCAATGTAGAAATCCCGGTGGGCGGAAAGGATGAAGTGCTGACCGTGCCTGCTTCCGCCGTGATCGACAGCGGCACGCGCCAGATTATTCTGGTGCAACTGGAACCGGGGCGCTTCGATCCTCGCGTGGTCAAGCTGGGCGGTCGCAGCGAAAATTATGTCGAGGTGTTGGAGGGTATCGCGGAAGGCGAGCAGGTGGTCATTTCCGCCAACTTCCTGATCGATGCGGAAAGCAATCTCAAGGCGGCGTTGAGCGGCCTGGACAGCCATATCGGTAGTGCGCCGACAGCCGGCCAAAAACAAACGGGCACATCGAAACAACCGGCAACAGCGGTAGGACACCGGGTGCAAGGCACGCTGAATACCATCAACGCGGACGGCACGGCCAACATCACCCACGGGCCGGTCGAAGCATTGAACTGGCCGGGCATGACGATGGACTTCGAGCTGGCCAATTCCGCATTGGCGGCGAGTATCAAGCCGGGCACGGTAATCAGTTTTGAAATCGTTGAACGCAAACCGGGCGAATGGGTGATTACCAAGATGCAAGCCAAGTCGGTTGAGCCTTCTGGCAACCCGCACGCGGGGCACTGACATGTTAAACAACATTATCATCTGGTCGGCGCGCAACCGCTTCCTGGTGATTCTCGCCACGCTGTTCATCACGCTGGCGGGCATTTATGCGGTGGTTAAAACGCCGCTGGATGCGTTGCCCGATTTGTCCGACGTGCAGGTGATCGTCTATACCGAATATTCCGGCCAGGCGCCGCAGGTAGTGGAGGATCAGGTCACCTATCCGCTCACTACCGCCATGTTGTCCGTGCCGAAATCCAAGGTGGTGCGCGGCTTCTCGTTCTTCGGCGCGTCGTTCGTATATGTGATTTTCGAGGACGGCACCGACATCTACTGGGCGCGCTCACGTGTGCTGGAATATCTCAGCAGCATCGCGGGACGCCTGCCGAAAAATGTCGCGCCGCAACTGGGGCCGGACGCGACCGGGGTAGGCTGGGTATACCAGTACGCGGTACTCAGCGAGAAGCACAATCTGGCCGAACTGCGCACCATGCAGGACTGGTACCTGCGCTATCAGCTCACCAAGGCGCATGGTGTCGCCGAAGTGGCCTCCGTCGGCGGCTTCGTCCAGCAGTATCAAGTGACGGTCGATCCCATCAAGCTGCGCGCGTTTGGCATTCCGCTGACAAAGGTTACCCAGGTGATCCGCGATGGGAATCGCGATGTCGGCGGGCGCGTGGTGGAAATGGCCGAGACCGAATACATGGTGCGCGGCAAGGGATATCTGCGCGGTAAGGATGATCTTGAAAATCTGGTGGTGAAAGCCGAGCGCGGCACGCCGGTGCTGCTGCGCGACATCGCGCGCATCGAGCTGGGCCCGGATGAGCGGCGCGGGCTGACCGAGCTGAACGGCGAGGGCGAAGTGGTGTCCGGCATCGTCATGGCGCGCTACGGGCAGAACGCGCTGGAGGTGATACAGAACATCAAGAATAAGATTGCCGAGATATCCGCCGGCCTGCCGGATGGCGTGAAAATTCAAACGGTGTACGACCGCTCCGAATTGATCCTGCGCGCCATCGACACGCTGAAACGCACGCTGTTTGAGGAAGGCCTGATTGTCGCGCTGGTATGCGTGGTGTTCCTGATGCACGCACGTAGCGCGCTGGTCGCCATCGTGATGCTGCCCATCGGCGTGCTGATCGCCTTTCTCACGATGCGCGCGCTGGGCATGAGTTCCAACATCATGAGCCTGGGCGGGATCGCGATAGCCATCGGCGCGATGGTGGATGCGGCGATTGTAATGATCGAGAACGCGCATAAACATCTGGAGAGGCTAAACCCCTCCCCAGCCCTCCCCTTGTCAGGGGAGGGAGCCGCGACTCCTCCCCTGACAAGGGGAGGCCGGGAGGGGTTGGGGTTTGACGAACGCGCCGCCGCCATCCTCGCCGCCTGCAAGGAAGTCGGCCCTGCCCTGTTCTTCTCGCTGCTCATCATCACCGTGTCATTTCTGCCGGTGTTCACACTGGAGGCGCAGGAGGGGCGGCTGTTCGCGCCGCTGGCGTTCACCAAGACCTTCGCGATGGCGGGCGCGGCGTTGTTGTCTGTCACGCTGGTGCCGGTGCTGATGATGCTGTTCATCCGGGGTAAAATCATGCCGGAACACAAGAATCCGCTGAACCGATTTTTGATCTGGATCTATCGCCCGATCATCAAAGCGGTGATGCGCTGGAAAAAAACCACCATTGCCGCCGCGCTCGTCGCGCTTGCGCTGACTTTCTATCCGGCGATGAAGCTGGGCAGCGAATTCATGCCGACGCTGAACGAGGGCACGCTGTTCTACATGCCCGCGTCCCTGCCCGGCATGTCGGTTACCAAGGCGGCGGAGTTGCTGCAAACGCAGAACAAGATCATCAAGAGCTTCCCCGAAGTCGCCTCGGTGTACGGCAAGGCGGGTCGCGCGCAGACGGCGACCGATCCGGCACCGCTGGAAATGTTCGAGACGGTGATCAACCTCAAGCCGCAGGACGAGTGGCGCCCCGGCATGACCACCGACAAGCTGATCGCCGAGATGGACAAGGCGCTGCAATTTCCCGGCGTGGCGAACTCGTGGACGATGCCGATCAAGGCGCGCATCGACATGTTGTCTACCGGCATCCGCACGCCGATCGGCATCAAGGTGTTTGGCAAGAATCTGGAGGAAATGGAACGCGTCGCCAAGGACATCGAGGCGGTGGTCAAGAATGTCCCGGGCACGACCAGCGCCTTCGCCGAACGCATCACCGGCGGTTTTTATCTCAACATCGAACCGGATCGCACTGCACTGGCGCGTTATGGCCTGACGGTGGGCGAGGCACAAGAAGTGATCGCCACCGCGCTGGGCGGCGAAAATATCACGACCACGGTGGAAGGACTGGAGCGCTTCGGCGTGAACGTGCGCTACCCGCGCGAATTGCGCGGCACGCCGGAGCAGATTGCGCGCGAGGTGCTGGTGCCGACCCCGATGTTGGGAGATGGGAATGGGGCAATGATCCCGCTCGGGCAACTTGCCAAAATCAGCATCAGCAAGGGTGCGCCCTCCATCCGCACCGAGAATGCGCTGCTGTCCGCCTACATCTATGTGGACATCCGCGACCGCGACATCGGCTCTTATGTGGCCGAGGCGCGCAAGGCGGTGGCGGAGCAGGTGAAATTCCCGCCCGGCTATTACGCGACCTGGAGCGGTCAATTCGAATACATGGAGCGCGCCGCCGCGAAGATGAAGATCGTGGTGCCGATCACGCTGCTGATCATCTTTTTGCTGCTGTATCTCAATTTCAGGCGCGTGACCGAATCGCTGATCGTGATGCTCTCCGTGCCGTTCGCGCTGGTCGGCGGCGTGTGGCTGCTGTATTTGCTCGGCTATAACCTGAGCGTGGCCGTTGCGGTCGGCCTCATCGCGCTGGCCGGAGTCGCGGCGGAAACCGGCGTGGTGATGCTGATCTACCTTGAAAACGCGTGGCAGGAAGCACAGGCGCGCTGCGCCGCCGAAAGCCGAAAACCGGCGCCGGATGATTTGCATGGTGCCATCATGCAAGGCGCAGTAGAGCGGGTGCGCCCGAAGATGATGACCGTGACCGCGATCATGGCCGGGCTGCTGCCGATCATGTGGAGCAGCGGCACGGGCTCGGAAGTGATGAGCCGCATCGCCGCGCCGATGGTCGGCGGGATGGTTTCTTCGACGATACTGACATTGATCGTGATTCCCGCGCTGTATGCCTTGTTCAAGGCGCGCGAAATTAAAGTTTCCAATGGGGAGAAAAAACCATGATCGAAATCATCCCCAATTTTCACCCCGCAATCGTGCATTTTCCAATCGCCTTCGTTACGGTTGCGGTCGCCTTCATTGCCGTCGGCACGGTATTCGGGAGCCGGTCTTATGCGGCGCAATGTCTGATGACGGGGCGCTGGATGTTATGGGGTGCGGCATTGTTTGCGCTCATCGCCGCCGTGTTCGGCTGGCTCGCCTCCAACAGCGTCGCGCATGATGAAGCGAGTCATGCCGCGATGATCCTGCATCGCAATTGGGCGCTGGGTGCATTGGCCGCATCGCTTGCGCTCGCTGCCTGGGATGTGTGGCGTGGGCGTTCCGGCAAGATGCCATCGTATGGTTTTCTAGGGGCGCTGGTCGCTGCGTGGTTGCTGGTGATGAGCACGGCGTGGCATGGCGCCGAACTGGTGTATCGCCATGGGCTGGGTGTGATGTCCCTGCCCAAACCGGAGGGGGCGGATCATTCCCATGAACACGGTTCAGGCCATAGTGCCATACCCGCGCAAGGTGCAAATACGCTACATGAGGATGTCCATGCTCATAGCCACGAGGGTGCTGCAAATGTCGAACATCCACATGATGCAGAGCCGATTGGCATAACTCCAGCGACGGATGGAGCAGGCACAGCGCCCAAAAAAGCCGGGCATACCCATGCGCCGGGAGCGCCGCCGCACAAGGATTAGCGCGATGAGAGCGGGGGTGTTAAGTTTTGACTGCAAACGGGCAGCAGTCGAAGCGTCGTTGTAAATGCCCGGGAAAGAAAAAATGGAGAGCAAAATGAAAAAACGAATTGGAATGATCGCACTGTTGCTGGCGGGCGCAGTTTCACTGCCGTTGGCCGCCCAACCGATGGCAGGAATGGAGATGCAGAAAAAAGCCGCGCAGGCCAGCCATCAGGGCACAGGCAAAGTAGTGTCTGTGGATCGTGCGAAATCGCGCGTCAAACTGGCACATGAACCGATCAAATCGCTCGGTTGGTCGGCTATGTCGATGGACTTCAACGTAGTGAAAGCCTCGCTGCTGGATGGTCTCAAGGAAGGCGACGTAGTGCAGTTTGAGCTGGGAAAAACCAAACCGGAGGAATTGGTATGGGTAATCATCAAAATCGAGCGAAGGTAATCAACGATTAATACAGCCTGGAGCTGGCCGCACTCAAAAAAGATGCCGCGTGAGCACGCTCACGGTCGCGAATCGGGAGCCTATCGCCAAGAGTATCGGCAATACCGGATTCGGATTGAAATCTGAGAAAACGGAATGAATATGGAAACAGATATTTTGGAACAGGCAGATGCAGCCTTCGCCGAGGCGTTGGCCGAGGCTCTGGATATCCGTGAGCACGAAACGGGCATGCACTCCAAACGCGTCGCCTGTCATACCCTGGTGCTGGCGCGCCGCTTTACCGCAGATACCGATCATCTGCGCCAAATTTATTGGGGTTCCTTGCTGCACGACATCGGCAAGATCGGGATACCGGATGCGATTTTGTTGAAGCAGGGAGCGCTCAATGAAGATGAGTGGAATGCAATGCGGACTCATCCCGAAAAGGGGCACCGCATCGTCGCGCAAATTCCGGGTATGGAAGAAGCCGCCGAAATCGTGCTCAGCCATGAAGAACGCTTCGATGGAACCGGTTATCCGCGCGGCCTTCGCGGCCAGCAGATTCCGCTCGCTGCACGCCTGTTCGCGCTGATCGACACGCTGGACGCGATGACTTCGGATCGTTCTTATCGCAAGGCGCTGTCGTTCGACCAGGCTCGTGCGGAAATCATCAAAATGAGCGGCACGCAATTCGATCCCGTGGCGGTGCAGGCATTTCTGGCAGAAGAGACTACACTGCGCGAAATGGTGGCAGCGAAATGTATGCAGCCTCACGATCTCGATATTTCCGGCGAAACAGCGCTCCCGATTAACACACTTGAAGGGAAATCACCATGAGCACTGCCACAGACCCCGTATGCGGAATGCAGGTTGACAGCGAGTCGGGGCGCAGCCTGGAATATGCGGGCCAGCGCTATTACTTTTGTTCGCAACGCTGCCTGCATGAATTTGAAGCTGATCCGGCCAAATATACCGGTGGCGATAAAGCCGGGACAGCGGCGTCTCACGAGCATGGCCATGCTCGTGCCATGCCCGATGCAAAGATACCAAAGGCGGGCAGGGAAATGGCCAAGGATCCAATCTGCGGCATGGTGGTGGAAAAGGCGACGTCGCTTAAATCCGAGCGCGGCGGGCG
>JBAQCT010000095.1:0-1832 GCA_049294375.1 Gallionella sp.
ACCTTGTCGAACTTGGCGTTCACCACTGCCTCGTCCGCCAGCATGCGTTCCTTGATTGCCTGGTAGGCGGAAAAATTACCGGGGAAACTCGTCAGCCTGCCGCGGTCCAGTTCGACGATGCGCGTCGCGACGTTATCCAGAAAACGCCGGTCATGGGTGACAAACAACACGCTGCCGATAAAATTATTCAACAGCCCCTCCAGCCATTCGATCGAGGCGAAATCCAGATGGTTGGTCGGCTCGTCGAGGATCAGCACATCCGGCTCGGCCACCAGCGCCTGCGCCAGTGCAACACGCTTGCGCTGGCCGCCGGATAGTTCGCCGACACGCTTGTCGGCGTCCAGGTCCAGTTTCGCGATGGTGGTTTCGATGCGTGCCTGGATCGACCAGCCATCCTGCGCCTCAAGTTGTGTCTGCAATTGCTGCATCTGCTCCAGCAGCTTGTCCACGTCCGCATCCGGCTCGGAGATCTGGTGCGAGACAGCATGGTAATCGTGCAACAGCTTGCGGATGTCGCCCAGACCTTGCGCCACCGCATCGAATACCGTGTCCTCCGCTGCCAGCACCGGCTCCTGGCTGACGTAGCAGATGCGCGCGGTCGGTGCGCGCCACACCAGTCCATCGTCGAGATGGGCGCCGCCTTGCCCGGCCAGCACGCGCATCATGCTCGACTTGCCACCGCCATTGCGCCCGATCAGGCCGATACGCTCGCACTCGTCAAGCTGAAAATCAGCGTGATCGAGCAATGCGACATGTCCGAATGCAAGGCAAGCCTTGTCTAGTGTAATAAATGGCATGATCTGGAAACTATTTTCGAAAGCGACAACTGCGTAACAAACAGATTAATACGAGCCTGCATAAATTTTTCTGGCGAAATTTCCTTGAGGGCGCGCATGATACCAGCACCAAGGTTTTGATTGCGGCGCATTTCCGCTAGAATGCGCACCGCTGTCCTCGTAGTTAAATGGATATAACCGGCCCCTCCTAAGGGTCAATTACTGGTTCGATTCCAGTCGAGGACGCCAAGAATCGGAAATAGCCTACCCCTCCCAAACCATCCCCCGCGCCACGCGCAAGGGAAAATATTGACCACTTCCTCCGCTTGCGGGGGAGACTATGGGATGGGAAGCATTTAAACTGGCATTCTGTTTCAATTGTACATTCTGGATAGAACCTGGGCGCGTCAGTGAGACATGGAGCGAGAAGCAATGAACATGGCAATCGTTATAGCAACAGTACTGATAGCAATAAATACTTTGTCAGCATGCTCCTCGTCTGATGAGGCGATTGAGGAAGAGGTAAGCCATGTTAGCAATGAAGGCCCGTATGGCGGGCGTAGCGTGCCGTGGTACGAGGTGCATTGGAGAACCGAAACAACAGAGCAAAGAAATTGGTGCCGCCAGAAAAAAGGGGCGGCGGATCTCATGCAGTCATGCGTCAACGCAGAAATTGGCTGGAAACAAGGCCGGGCGAATCCGAAAACAAACCCTCCACGAAGTTGGGAAGATGGCTCTCAACCAATTAAGCACTAACAGCAACGCTTATTTCTGCCACACCAACTCCCTGAACTTCATCTTTTCTTCGCGCCGTTTGGCCTTTTCGGTCTTGCCGTGCGCGCCCGCCTTTTTGAATAAGCACAACAGCGACCAATGGGTTGCGTGGCGCGCGATGGGGTGATTTTTGCGCGTTTAATTTGTCTGGGGCAATCAGGAATGGCGTAAAATCCGCCGCTCGCATTTTAAGGTATTCGAAATGTTGATACTGCTTTTTGTTGTGTGCGCCTATCTGCTCGGTTCGGTTTCGTTCGCGGTGCTGATGAGCAAATTGTTCCG
>JBAQCT010000096.1:0-17626 GCA_049294375.1 Gallionella sp.
CCTCCGTTGCCGCAGCCGCTTCACGCCGTCGCGCTTCATGGCTCCGCATGAGGCCGCTACGCCATCAAGCGCTCGCCGTTCGCAGGCTGCTGGTGCATGGGTAGCCTGAACGTGCAGCCCCCTCGCAGTGCCGTTAAGGCGTTGTCGGCTGCGCCGGTTGTTTGTGTGTGGCGGTATCCAACATAACGGCGTCTTATGCAAAGCGAGCGCGCCGGTAAAGTCTCCCGCCCTTCGGGTTCGCATAAGAGGCCTTTATGTCTTGCGCCCTACGGGTAAATGCCGCCACACAAGTCAAGGTCAGCGTCCTTCACCTGCGGTGAGGGGCAGCAAAACGGGGCTGGTGTTGCGCCGCCCCTTCGCTTTTTGCTGCATGGTCGTGCCGGTCTATGTCTTGTCTTGCTGTGGTCGCTTCGCAGTTTATGTGGGGGGCGCTTTCCCGCTAACGTCCCCCGTCCCCCCAGCGGCCAAGTGAAGCAAAGGCATGGCCGCACCCGTCCGCACTGCCACCCCTTGCCTTGGGTAAACCTGCATCCACGCGCATCGTTCATGGTTTTACCGCACTGCTGCGCCCGCTGGGTAGGGCAGGAAAGGAGCAAGGCGAGGCAATGCTTATCCGGTCGGCTTCGCCGGGCTGGTTTGTTTGGGGTACGTGGTCGCTGCGCGGTATCGTTCACAGCAGAAGTGCATTTTTTTTATCGCGGCAACGTCACGGTGCAGGCATGAATCAAGTGCGCCTTCGCCGTCACGCCACCGCTGCCGTGTGCGGGTCGTGCGCGCCAACAAAAAAACCATGCCGGACAAAACACCCGGCACCGGCTTTTTCATTGCCACACACCACCCTGAGAGTCAGACTTGGTCGCTGCGCGTTCTGTCTTTTTATCTCCGCCCACCCAACCTGTCAGGCTGCGCGGGGTCGCGCTACGCTGCTCCTTTCCCGCTCACCTGCCACGCTTCCCGTTCTCCCCAAGTGGCTCCCTCAATTTTTTAAAAATAGGACGACAACGCCTTAATTTTTATCTGTGCCGGTGCTGGGTTGTTGCAACGGTTTCTTCGGATTTCGTCGGCTGTTTATTTCGTGCCTGCATCTCCTGCACAATCTCCATGTACGTCATCTTCTTGAGTTCTTCGAGTGAAAAAGGCGTCGCTGTTTCCGGGAGTAGATGCACTATTCCCCCAACGGAGAAATTGTTCCAGTAGCTCGCTTCGTCCCCCGACTCCTTTGCCGCCTTCTGATATAAGGGGCTGCAGGAATACCGCGCGACAAGCTGTTTTCTAACCAATTCCCGGTGTGCGATCCACTCTGCATCTGTCATGCCCTCGTACTCTCCATAACGAATCAGGTTGAACGGGTAGTATGGGGAGTCTGCTCCAGGCAAGGGATTGTTGTTTTGAGAAGTCACAGTGATACTCCTTTTGTCCAGCAGGTTAACCCGCTTGAAGTCTAGCTGCAATCCGCGCATCAACGATCGACCGGATTTCCGCCTCGGTAATTTCCAAGTCCTGCAATTGCTTGGCAGCATTCATGATGCGGCGTTCGGCCTTTTGATGAGCGCTGCGGATTTTCCTGCCCAGCCCCGTTCCGCCGATCTCACAGCGGTGGACGGTTTTACTGAGCGCCAGCAAGTCTATTATGCTTGGGCTGACTATGTCGTGAATGAATGCTTGGCTGACGGTGTTCCACTGGCAAATGATTTTCATGCTGCCTACAAACAAGTGCCCGCCATCGTATGAAATTTTAACAGGGTCTTGCAGTGGGGGGAACATCGCAAGGGCGCGCAAAATTTCAGGGGAGAACATTGCCCGGCCATGCCATTCTCCGACGGCATTCATCACCGTAGTTACTTCGCCAGATTCAATCGAGAGAAATCCACTTTCATAGGCAAGCAACACCGGGCCAAGCTGAAGCCTTTTCCTTTGGAAAACCTTGGTGGCGCGCTTGAATTCCGCAAACGAGACTTGCAGCAAGTTGTTCAACACGTTTAGCCCTCCCTGTTTTATGCTCGACATTGCTTGTTTGATAGCATATATTACTCGACATCGAGTAAATATTACTACTAATCATGATTAGCTGCCGCCTTTCCACTATCTTGGGTGCGAAGCGCCTCAAGGTATCCGACGTATGCCGGGCGACGGGGATTGCCCGTGCCACCATTGACCGCTACTACTACGACAAAGTGAACAGCTTTGACCGCGAGGTGCTGTCCAAGCTGTGCGACTTCCTGCAAGTAAAGCCGGGCGACCTGCTCGTGGTGGTTGAGCAAGGCAAGTTGTTTGATACGAGCTCCGATCTGCTAGAGGGATAAAAACATGACCGAACGAGAACTCAAGCTCCTGCTCGATGCCAATGCGATCAAGCGCATCCAATTGCATTACGCCGTCATGGCGCAAGGCTACATGATTATCGCCGACGGCAATCCGCTGGAAACCAGTAAACGTGAAACGCGGGAATTCAAAACGCTGGATACCGCCGCCAAGTTTCTGTTCAAGATCGGCGTGGCGGATTTTGCGGTAAAGTTGAACACGAATGCGGGGTGAGCCAACATGATGCCATCGGCATGTTGATCTACACCATTGCCATAGGCATGATCGCGAAACATTACGATCACTTTCGCCGAGAATGAAGCTTGCAAATATGAGGAAAAAATGATCGAGGCACCTATTAGCACGCCACCGCAAGCCTACATGGACATCATCAGTCCGATGATCGACAAAGCGCGTGGGTTTCTGGAGGCAGGCGAAAAGCTTCAGCCGATGGTGCTCGTCGGCAACCTGACCACCAAGGAAATCATCCCGGTGATGGTTCAGACTGGAAGCGAGGGAGGCAAAGACCAGTCTGCGCGGACGATCCAGTCAGAGGCGTTGGCATTGGAGGCTGATTTCGTGTTCGCGATCATGGAGGCCTGGATGCTTCGGCCAGACAAAATGCGCCAAATGAATGCGATCCTCGACAAGTACGGAAGCATAAGCGCATCGCCCTATGCGATAGATACATGCGCGCTTACGCTGGAAACGAGGCATGGGTTGTGGGCCGCACAACCACAGATCAAGCCCAAGGGAATTTCCAAGAAGAAACGGACAATTGGTGCAATCGAGTTCCGCTACTTCACGGAAGTTGAAGGCCGATTTGCACACCTGTTACCCAAGAAAGAAGGCGACGAGCCACCGACGCTTTTACACTGAGCAGTCAAAAGGTAAATTGCTAGTGGCTCACTTGTTTTTCAAAACCCTGCATGACGTTGCCCAGCATACCCACCATTGTTTCCATACCTTTAGCTACCAGTTCTGCCTGCTGGTCGTTGGGTTTGCCTGATGAGGTCGTTGCAAGTGTTTCATCCAGTGGCAGCGCGCCATACTGCATTTCGTAATGGGCAACATTCAGGGCTAACAGCCTGGCGCATTCTGCAAGCTGTTCCTTGTCGGCAATCTCGATTAACTGGTCGGCGATTTCCTTGTATTGCCGGAACCTTGTCAGGTCAGTCATTTCGGATGCCTCCACTTTCCACAGGCAACCTTCCACAGAGTTTTTACCGCCGATGTTGGCGGAATAAGGTTCCATTCGGAGGCAGTGCCACCTCGAAAAACCACTTCACCCCCGCCCATGTTGCCGGAATAATTCAAGGAATCCAGAAAGCGGTACTGTTCCCCCACGCAGTCAAACTCGTTGAGCATTTTCATCGACAGATAAGGCTTGCCAGCCGTTGTATCAGGCTCCTTCAAATCCAACATGCTCCACATCTGCACACTTTTGCCAGCTTTCCGTACCGTGGTGAGGTCGGCGTAGAAGTTCTGGCTCTCAGTTCCGCCCACCCCTGTCCATTCCGCTGCATGGCTCTCGGTCTTCTGTTGGTGTCTCCACTCCCACGGTGGTGTTGGTTCAGCATCCACCCATAGCCCACGCTTAGCGGCCTTGGCTTCGTTTTCAGCGTCTGCGTAGGCTTGCCTGTCAGTAGCAGACTGCGTGCGCTCGTAGGCTTTGTAATGCCACGCAAAGCCTGTGCGGACTTGCTCAAGGTTCACATCCTTGCCACCAGCCAGCACTTTGCCCAATTCTCGCCCGTAGCGGTCGCGCTTGTCGGTTTCCACGGTCACGGTTTTGTTGAAAACCATATCGCTCAGGCTTTGCTTTGAACGATTGCCGAACGGTTGTTTTTTCTCTGGTGCGTCAATTCCGGTTAATCGAATTTTGTGCTGAACCTTGTCCGCGTCCAGCACCGTGATTGTGTCGCCATCGGCAACGCCGACAACATTGCCAGTGAAGTCAGCCCAAGCGGGGAATGACAGTGCCAGAGCAAAGACAGCCAATAACAAATTCAAGTTTATGTTCAAAATGGGCGTGACGGATTTTGCGGTGAAGTTGAAGGCGACGGGGTAATCTCAATCACTTCTTAGCCCAGATTTTCTATCCTGAATATTTGATCTTCCTCGTTCTTATCGGTTTTCTCGTTGTATCGCACAGTCATAAACCTGCCACTGTTATCCAGCACCAGCATGATTGGTGCGCCATAAACCTTATGTTCGGCGACCACTTTATCAAGGCTGTCGTCGCTATTTAGAATATGGTTGCCTTTAATTTCGACCAGCACAATGCCGCCGCCCCTGGCACGATCTTTTACCTTGATAGTAAAATCTGGAAAATAGCGATCTCCTTTCGGCATGACTATGCCGATTGACCAAGGTTTTTTCGGCTCATTACGAAACCAATATTCAACCGTTCCAGATGTATCAGCATCGAGTTGCTCGGCGAATTTGCGTTCGTGTTCGTTTAGGTCTTGCGGCATCACACCATAAATATTTAGTGTGGATTTTCTTGTGCCATGCGGATACTCCACGGCGCTGGGTAATGCACAAGTATCGAGAACCTCCTTGTGATTGGCTGCGCACTGGCGCGCGGCTTTCCTTACCAGACTAGGGAACGTTGCTAAAATAAGATTGAGTGCAGACTCAAGCTCATCATCGGCATCATCAAAACCTCGCACCTCATATTCTTTTCGCAAGCGACCAATAAGCGTTTGGTAAAGCTCTTGCGGATGTAGATTTTTTGCGTCGAACAGAACACCTTGCGCACGTCTCGCTATTTCAAGTTTTGACAGCCGCGCTTGAACTTTTTCAACTTCCCTGTCCATTTCTGAGTCAAAAATATTGATCGTCGTCCGAGTGACTTGTATCGACTTCCTACGGCCAGCGTTAATCACTTGGTCATTTATATCAATAGTTCGCTGTATGCACTTCAATAAATCATCTGTTGCGAGCGGTGAACGTTCCGTCTTGTGTACTAGAGTTATGCCTTCTCGGACTGGATACGACTTATTTCCAGACAATAGCAGCGGCACTTTCCCTGCGGTACCATTTACCTGATCTTGCGGTGATGGAGGAGGATTTAAAATTAAATTAGTGAGAATCCCAGTTGGTGTCAAAGAGGGTGATGTTAGTGTGCGGGCAGCAACTTCAGTGCTGCTAGTCTCGCCCCAAGTCGGCGGCGTATAGGGCAACGATAACAGTTCAGTTTGTCCATTTCGAGTAACTTGAACTTCATTTTGCCCGGCGACCGATACAATCATCGTAAAAGGTGACACCTTAGAAAGCTCGGTCTTAATTGAATTTATTTTATCGCCCGCCGAAGTCAATCCGACTTGATTTTCGGCATTGGCTAAAAACACATAGCCATAGCGCAGTATTTCCGGCAAAGTTTTATTTAACACTTTCGCTTGTAACCGCCGATGCACACGCAGAATGCGCCCGACAACTTGAATGCCGAAGTCGGTATCTTGTGCACCGCGCATCGAAACCAAAGTAAATGCGCGAGGTGCATCAAATCCAAGTGCCACTGCCACTTTGAAGATCAGAACTTCAATCGCTTCATCTTTCGCCACAACCAGCAAATTGGCTTCCGGCTCTTTAGAAGTATATGATTTAATCACTCCTTCTGGCACACCGGCCTCAATTAAGCGTAACTTAGCTTCATCAACAGCGGTATCGCTATTCCCGACCTGCACCAACAACAGCGGAATCAGCCTAATTCCAACATTCATTAACTTTAACTTAATGGCACTGTGCATCTGCCATGCGTCAATAATTGCGGTCAACGCAAAATCTGGCAAATCCTTTTGAACATCTGGTGCTATATAAACAATGGACTTGATACCGTCTTTGATAAGCCCAGCTTCTACCGCATCGTGGCGAGAGACGCTAACACGGTGTAATTCAGCAATTCCCGTTGAATTTTTGAATTTATCAATATCTTTATCGTCCGGTGTCGCGGTAATCAACAAAGTGAAATCTGGGCGCATCACATCGCGGTAAAACCTCAATGCCTCAGTTTCATTTTTACTGGTAAAGTTGTTATGTGCTTCGTCAACAACTACACCAATACGAAAACCTTCCTCGCGCAATTCACCAATAAATTCATCGAGTGACACCGACACATCGCCGCTGGTGCGCACGATGCGCGACTCCTGTTTGGCGGTGGCTACCGATGCCCACGTAGTAACAAATACATCACCAGACCTAGCCGCTGCCGTTACCCGTTCGCACAATAAATCGCGCACACGAAGTCCCGTAAAATGCTCCTTGAATGCGGCCTTCGATTGCTCAACCAAACTTGCAAATGGTGTGAACCAGAACCAAACCACTTTTGCATTGCGTGGGTCTTCTGCTCGACTAAATGCTTCGGCAATCAACCCAGCCATCAACGTCTTGCCTGATCCCGTCGGTGCTTCCAACAAGGCACAGCCGTTATACGCGGTCGCCGCCGCACGGCTCGCAGAATCGTTTGCCGCCTGTATCTGTGCCTCGGCGTGGCGAAAAAGCTCAAGAATATTATTAACTGCTTCAGACTGATAACGCTTAGTGCTTGGCGTACTCATCGTTTTGCTCCTGCACCAAAACGATTTACCAAATACTGCGGAATTGGCTCAAAACTGGCTCGCACATCTTCAATCCGCTGCTCCAATAATGCCGGTTGCCATGAGTAAATCGTTGCCTGCCCTGCATCCTGTAACGTGGCTTTAATCATTTCTATCACCGCTTCCGAAGTAGTCGGGGCATAGATCACCACCGCCCTCTCACTTAAGAGGGTTTGGATAATTGCGCTTTTCTTGTATCCGCTTACTTCGCCAACGTGAATCAACTGGAGCGCTGTCCACACCTGATCGTGCTGTATGCGATTAAAGACGGTTTCGGCGGGAATGCGCCGGGTGCGGAGATAGGCGAACTCGCCGCCCAATCCTTCAACTTTGACTGTTTTATCTTTTGAGCGGAAAGAATAGCCATCTACTGCGGCGCGTAAACGTTTTGCAGTGACATCACGGCACACATTTTTGGATTTTTCGTCCTTGTTTGCCTCGGTGGACGACACCAAGATAAATGAGCGATTGCCGTTGTCTTCGTCGTTAAGTGTCAGCACAGCATGTCCAGTCGTGCCTGATCCAGCGAAGAAATCAATTACCACATGCCCACTTTCGCCGTCAGTTGCTTGACCTACCAATGCCTGGATCAGACTCACGGGTTTCGGATATGGGAAATCTTTATTACCAACAATTTGCGACAGCAAGGTCGTGCCTTCACTGGTGAAGCCAACCTCGAAAGTCGTCACATCGGAAAGATTGACGGCATCCAGATCTATTTTTTTCATAGATGACGGAAGTATCCATGTTGATACGGGTTGCTCTGTTCGTTTTAACTCTTTGGCAAAGCGCTTGTAACGAGGCTTGCCGTAACCGATTTTGCGTCCCACCCAAGCATCAAGAGGCTCAATGTAACCGAGCAAACGTTCAGGTGCTTGGCCGTTCTCAACCTGTCTTTTTAGGTCGTCCAGAGTTAAATACAACGATAAATTTTTTGGTGCCGATCCATCACGGATAGCCGCTTCAATTTCTGCTTCAGATTGGTAAACCACGAACCTGCTGTCGTTCGGCCACAGCACTCGTTTCTCGTCAATCATCTGTTCGATTGGCTTGGTGCGGATTTTCTTGCCATTGAGAAGCCTAGCTTTTGTGGCAAACCGCCAAACGCTGCCTGAGTCACAAGGGTAGTACACCTCGGTGGCTGGGTTGTGCAACGGATAAAATGCGTCTGGGCGCTGCTTGAAATTGTGCGCTTTGTTGAGGTCGCCACTATCCCATTCGCCGCGATCATCGCCGTCAGGGTTGGAATATGAATTGAGATTCTTGGCTGTGCCAGCGAAGGTAAACCCCTTGTTGGCATAGCACAGCACGTATTCGTGATCGACGCTCAAAAACCAATCTTTGGAATCATTGGCACCACTGCGGCGACGCCAAACAAATGTGCCTACCCGCATTCCTGGAAAAACTTTATCCATCAACAATGTCAGATGGGCATTTTCAATGTCATCTATTGATACAAAAATCACACCATCCTCGGACAGCAAGTCTTTCGCCAAATCCAGCCGCCTGTACATGAACTCCAACCACTTGCTATGCCGATACGAATCGTCCTTTTCGATAAATTGGTCGTTATAGATGAAGTCGCGGTTGCCGGTGTTGTAGGGCGGGTCTATGTAGATGCACTTCACCCGTCCTGCGTGGGTCATGCGCAGATAGCGCAGCGCATCAAAGTTGTCACCCTCGATAATTAGGTTCTGGTGCGGATCATCACCGCAAGATAGATCAGCATCAAAATCAAGCGCAACAAAATCTGCATTTACCGAACGATCATGGTCAATTCCATCTCGCTCCCATAGCAAGCCCAATTTAGGCTTAAGGTCACGATCACGGTCATGTATCAGCCGAATCAAATCCTCGCGGCTATAGTCTTCGTATTTGTCTGTCATTCGATTGTTTTTTTGTGGTCATTATGCTGTCTATACGCAATTGATAGCCGATAGAAAATGCGTATACGCAAATACTATCACGAACCACTTGCGGATAAAGTTTGCGCCACGCGCAGGATAAAAACAGAATTGCCGCATGAAAATCGGGGAAACAATTAAGCAATTGCGTTTAGAGCGCGGGGCAACTCAAGAGGATGTGGCGCTGGAAGCCGGAACGAACGCTGGCAATCTGTCACGCATTGAAAGATGTCAGCAGCAACCAGCGCTTGAACTGGTAGAGAAAATCGCTGCGGCACTTGGTATGACGGTAGCGGATTTGTATGCCTACGCCGCCCAGCAGACGAAGACCACGAAGAGTAAAGCAAAACCCAAAATCGGTAGCAAAGATAGCTCGAATGCAACTATTCTCTTTCGCCGAGGCTTCCAACAACTTACCCCAGAAAACAAACGCATTGCCGTTGAGTTCGTCAAGGTGCTGAACCGCTTGCAACGGAATAGCTGAAACCCATACCGCGCAGTGCAGTGCATCCACGCCGTAATAGCCCAACGCAATAAATAGCGTCTCTGCGCTATACTCATCCTAGCTATGGCTCGTGCCTCAGACGACGATGTCATGCACCAACTTGCTGATAGCTACCGAAGCCGCTAATGCCCACCTCTCGCTTTTCCCCTGCCAAAGACCAGCAAGTGATTGTCGTTTGCGATTCTGCCGCGATCACCGCTGGCGATATATCGGGCGTGCTGTCCGCGCTAAGAAGCCTCTCCAGTGACCGATCTTCCGCCATGAGTGCCGAGGGGGCGGTAACGCTGGTGTTCCACGGCTACGACGACGATCCCCGCGAACTTGAGGCCATTCCAGAAGTGCGGGCATGGTTTGCCAAACTGTTTGAGGCATGGCCGTATTGGTCATTCTTCGCCAGCCGCATTGACCAGACCGTGCCGCTCGCTCTTTCGCTGCTGTTGCCCGGCGAGATAGTTGCCGGTGAGCCGGGCATGGTCGGGTGGAGTTTCGATATGGACAAGCTGGAGCCGTTGCTGCTGGAGTTGTTCGCCCACCAGAACGAGCTAATCGAAAGGCTGGAAATCGGCGAGGATGTGAGCGAGCGAGTCACTCAAGACTTCATGGAAGCGGTGCAGGCGTTCTTTAATTAGCAGGGGTAGTGGGCGTTGTTTTTGATGCGCCAAATGGGTGGGATAGCATGTTTGTGACTCTATCCTCTTCATCAGGCTCAAGACTCTTTTCTTGCTCTTCGGCTCCCGGCGACTCTCCACTCAGGGCTTTGCGTTCTGTATCGCGCTTTACCAACTCTTTCTCCCAATAGTCAGCAAGTTTTCTTAGGTGAGCCACATGATATTCAGGCACTTCACCAAACAAAGGGTCTTGGCTGCCGAGAATGAAAGGTTTGATAACGTGACCGCCTATTTTTGTTATGAACCGTTCGCAGAACTCCTTAACCTCGTTTGCGCCGATGGGTTCGACTCTGCTGATAGTGTCTTCAATTTCGATAAGGGCATCGTCGTTCGCAGTATCGATCCAGAAAAATGGATAGTCGGAGCCGTCAAATACCCCCTTTAATGGCACACGTCCATCGTAGTGGAACTGGAGTTTTTTGAATGGAAAATGTTCGTCGTTCGGCTGGTTAACTGTTGCATGAGCCAACAACAAGGCCAAATCTACCGTAATAGCCATCTTGCGTGCAGATGCGAGCGTGGCAACACGGAATCCAGTATCGACCGATGGGCCAATGAAATCACGAAACCCTTTCGAGTCATTGTCGTAGTAATCCCTTAGCAATATGAGGTTAGAAAGAATTGGATCGCCCTCGGCAATATCATCGCCTGGATCGGAAATTGACGGTCGCAAGATCACTTCGGCGTTATTGACGGGAAAGCCCGCCAGCCATGCTGTAGCTTTCAGGTCAAGCATGGGGAATTGCGATTTCATTACGCCACGATGCTGGTTGATTGCAATAATCCACGCACGAACGGTAATCAGAGCCTCGCGATAATCAGATAGTGTCTTAACGTAGAGCAGCTCATCACCAGCCGCTTTCCAAAGCTCCGGCGGCTCACCCTTAGGCCATTGAAATTCATTTTCTGCTGTGCGGGATAGGTGCGTCCATGCCGCTGAAAAAAGCCGCTCAATTTCGCGGTAAAAACTGGCAATGGGTGAAAACCACGGCTCTGCTGGCAAGTCGCCAGTCTGTTCGTGTTTGTGTGGTTTGCGGTCTTTTGCGGCCGCCTGCTTAAACGCGGTGGAATTAACAATGTCAACGCTTAAGAATAGGCGTAACTTTGGCTTTAGAAATGCCGGGAGGTTACTGACAAATTCGCTGTCGCAACTCACTCAAGGCCCAATGCCCAATGCCTTTGCACGCACCAACGCAGCAGTTAGAGATACCTTAAATTGGGCAGCAACGACATAAATATCGCCATTAGCTGCTTGGTAGGATTCCTTGAATTGAGTGGAAGGCATTAGGAACGAGGCTGCAAACCAGTTAGCCTCATATTCTGTCCGATCCGCACCATAACGCGCTGCCTGCATGGGGCCAAGTTTGGTGTCTTCGGTAAGTCGATATAGGTAGTGAAGGACGTAATGCCCAATCTCGTGACAGATCGTGAATCGGTCTCGATCCTGAGAGGTATGCATCCCCAGGAAAATTTCAAATTCGCCTTCTTGTTCTACACGTATCGAACCAGATGCGCTGTTATCCAGCTCCCAAAAATCTTGATAAGTAACCTTGCCACCCATGCCCTCGACAATTGGCTGTAGATCAGAGCCAGCCACATAGCCAATTTGCGCCGCTATTCTTTCTGCAAGCGATGAGACTGATTGCTTCGTCAGAAGCGACGCAATAGGTGGGCTATACTTTTGTTCAGGCATACAGTTATTTACAATCAAATGTCACGCACCAGAATTTGCGCGGAAAGGTAACAAATTTATACAGCAGAATCAAGAGCTGTAACGCGAACCAGACGCACACTATACTTGAGAGTCTTACTCCCCGTAGCACTTTTTGAACTATCCCTGTTTGGCAAACGGCCATAATATTTTTTCGGCACAGCCTCATTTGCTGAAAAAGTTTCGGAATTCAAAAATTGGCTGCGCAGGTATCGGCTGTTCCTGAATGTTTTTATACATCAAGCCCGCTACCTACACCTCGATTTTGCGAAACAGATTCAGATCATCGCCAATGTCGCCAAACCTCGCCTCGATCAACCGCATCCGCCGCGCCATGTGATTCAGTGATATGCCGACATGCGCATCGTGCTTGATGGTCAGCCGCTGATAGGTGCGCGAGTGCATTCCCTTTGGCTTGATGCCATGCCCGTTCAAGATGCCCGGCTCCCATTTAAGCCGATCCCGGATTTTGTCTGCCCGGCGCGTTGCACGGTCATCCAGATTTTCCCGCTGGCAAGCATAGGCTAACTTGTAGCAGTGCCGACAGGCGAAGATAGCGCCGCCAAGATAGAGCTTCGCTACTCGGCGACCACAGCCTTGCGCCGGACAGATAAACCATGCCCGCGCTCTTCCATAGTTGCAGGGTGTCCACTCAATCCGCACGGGGTAGTTCTGACTTTTCCATTCATCGCCGCCGCGCTGATGCCGATAGTCGAGGATCACCCTATCTGCCTCTACCTTTACTTGGATTGATGCAATGGCTTTACCGTTGCGCATCCAGCTCGTAGTGAACGAGCGCCCAGCTACCAGCACACCATCCCGCTGAAAAAGCAGCACATCCAACGAATGGCAATCGCTGGTTATGCGCTTGCCACCTTGATCCCGCCGCCCGCTATTCATTCCGCCCATATTTTTCTTTCTCAGATTTTTCCTAAATCATTAGGAAAGTTTAGCCAGTTGCACATTGCCATTACCGTAAAAAAGCCACGTAAACCTTATTCCATATAGGTTTCAGCATAATTCGCCTGTTGCATTTTTTGCTCATATTTATTGCTGTTAACCGGCGCTGCGAAGCTGTTTCAGCTTCAAAAGCATGGCTAAAGTGCGCTCAAATTTGCGGTCAAGGTGCGTTTCGTAACGATTCAGCTTCTCAAGACGGTGCGCTTGCAGCCCTTCACCCAGGGTTTGTGCCTTGATCGCAGGTTGATACCTAGCCTCCACTTCCTGCTGTGAGCAAAACTGCATCAGCCATTCACTAATCCACGCCCCCAGCCCCTCTGCATCCGCCGTATAGGACTCATCCTCGACGTTACTATCCCATGCATCGCGTGAATCCTCATGCAGCGCCCTACGGGCTTTCTCATAGGCATTTGCGCCGCCTTTGTAAAGAATATCCCTTGCCCGTTGAGTTGCCTTCAGGTCAAGGTCAGCGTATTGCAAGCTTTCCTCGCGCTCATCCGGTGTGGCGGTCACAACATCTCTCAGGTCAGTGCCTTTACCCGTAAGCCCACCTTGAAACGGTGCCGCCGAAGGGATCACACTCTCGGCATTTTTCACCGCGCTCTTCAATCCTTGATTGATCGTTGCGCCTTCGGCCAGCAGCACGCGCCGCTTGCGCCAGACGATTGCGGCCAGCTCTTCGATAAGATGCCGCTCGGTCATGCCCGCCGGATTGTGTTCCTCGATCAGCGCCGCCAACAGGTCGGCAAACTCCCCGCCATTCTCATGGGGCAGCACGGCCTGGCTGGACAGGATACCGTGCTTCAAGGCGTTGTAGCGCACGGGTTCGTAGCTGCCCTGCGGTGAAGCCTCGGCGTTGGTTGGTGTGAATGGAACCACGGCAGAATCGTTTTCAATTGTTTGCATATTTTTCTCCAGAATGTTTTTCAATGAGTTCCAGTCGCACCATGATCGTCATTCCCCACGGCTTGCAGCCAGATATGAATTGCCGGACAGTTTGGAGGGTTGGGAGGGTTTCCCCGTATCCCTGCTTGTGTAGGGTGTGTCATGGGTACTTCCTGAAAAACCATCCCAACTGTCCGAAGTGTCCATCAGGCCGATGCCGCGATAGACGACGGTGCCGGATTTTTCTTTCTGGTATCCCCGGTCGCCGAGCTTGAGGCCAAACTTGGTGCTGGAAAGCGGAAAGCCGCCGTTGTCTTCCACCCAGCGCTTGTAGTTGCCATATAGCGCACCGGCTTTGGCGGTGGCGTGTGGCGCGGTGATGCAACTTTCCTCGATCCACTTGCCGATCAAATCCATTTCGCTTTTGTATTCCTCGGTAGCGGCCAGCACTTCCGGCGGCGGATTGAGTCCTTGGCGCTGCCATTCCAGACAGCCTTGCACTGCCCATGCGAGGATGCCGGGATATTCGGCTCGCAGCTTGTCCGGCAGTTTTCCATCTTTTTCTTCCGGCGGAATGGTGACGGCAAAGGGTATCAGCCGGATGCGCCGCCAGATGGCGAAATCGTCGCCCCGGATGACGGGCTTGTGGTTTGCCGCCAGCCAGATTTTGAAATTGGGGATGAACTCGAAGTATTCAGCAAACAGGAAGCGCGCGGCGATGGTGTCCTGGCCGGTGAGTTGTTTAATCATGGTTTCCGCAAAGCGGCGACCATCCTCGGTTTCGGAGGTGGCGACCATGCGCGCGCCGCGCAACCGGGCGATGTCGTTGGGAATGCCGCCGCCCTGTTTGACCATGAGAGTTTCGGCGGGGCATTGCATGGCATAGTCGCCCAGCAGTTCCTTGATGGCGGTGAGCAGGGTGCTTTTGCCGTTCTGGCCGCTGCCATGCAGGAAGAACAGACATTGCTCGCCAGTGTCGCCGGTGAGGCTGTAACCCACGGCGCGATGGATGAAACCGATCAGCGCCGCATTGCCGCCCATGATGCGATTGAGGAAGGCGAGGAACAACGGGGCGTGTGCATCGGGATCATAGGCCACCATCGCCCGCTTTGTGATCAGGTCTTCGCGGCGCGGCTCCCGCAGCGCGCCGGTTTTTAGGTTGATGACACCGTTGGTCACACCCAGCAGGTAATTGTTGTTGTCCAGTTCGGTGGTGCGCGCCGGAATGCCCGGCTCGGACTGCGCCAGTTCGATCATGGCCTTGAGCTTTAGCACGGCCTGGCTCCTGCCCGCATGGGAGGCCAACTTGTCGGCCATTGGTTGCTCGCCCGCTTCCGAGGCGTTCTTGGCTTCGACATAGATGGCGGCGGCAGTGTCTTTCGACCGGCGCATGATTTCGCCATCCTCGTCGATCAGCCAGCGCCCGCCGTCCCACACCAGCCATTTTTTGAATTCCGGGACGTAGTGCAGGTCGCGGCCATGCAGGCTTACCAGTCGCATGGCGTTGCCGACATCGGTCAGGCGCTCGGTGCGCGCGCTGTCATAGCGCCATGCGCTTTCCAAACAATTGGTGGCATCAAGTTCGGGCATGGGTGGCTGGCAGTTAGCCGCCGTTGCCTGCACCAGAAGCCGCGCCTCTTCTTTTTCCACGCCGCGCCCGCGCAGGCTGCACGCATAGCGGAACAGGCTATCATCCCGGTTGCCTTGAGCAAATCCGGCAATGGCGTTTTTGCGGTCGAAGGTCAATGTCTGCGCCGGGGTATCGCCAGCGGTTTGCGCCGTGGGTTTGGCATTCAACTCAAGCCGCTCTATGAGGTCGGCGACGGCAAAAGGCGCGTGAGATTTTTCTTCGATGATGCGGGTCTGGAACGGTTCTGCCTTCTGATGCCAGAAGCCCGGCAGGCGCATGACGCGGGGCAAGTCCTTGACCTTGGGGTCGCTGTTGAATTTTGCGGCCAGTGCCGCTTGAAGTTGGGTGAACTGCTCAAGGGCGCAGTCGGAAACCAGCCAATAGGCGTGGTAGCGGTCTGCGCTGGATTCGATGGTGATGTGTGGCTCAACACCCGCAGCCAGCACCGGCTCCAGCGGTACGCCGTCTAGATCAACGAATAACGCGCGAATGCCGGTGACGTTTGCCGCCTTGCGCCCCAGGCCATCGCCGCGATTGACCATCACAAAAACGCCAGCACCTTGGGCGTTAAGCGCGCTTAACGTGGCGGCATGTTCTTCAAGATTGCCATGCAGGATGCGCGCGAGCTTGGGAGTTTTTGACGCGCCATCGTCGAAGGTTTGAAAAGTGACCGGCTCGTCTCCAGCCAGTAGCGTGAGGAAGCGCTGCGCCTGATTCATGTCTGGTTCCAGCGTCATGCGCGGCGGTGTTCTTATACTGCGCTTTGTTGTGCTTGTGCCGTGCTGGTGAACCGGCCACCCGCGTTCAGCCAACTATCCAAATCTTCCCTGAAATAGAAAATCCGACCACGTTTTACGAACTTCGGCCCGTTGCCATTGCAGCGCATCATGGCCAGCGTTTTTTCGGATAACCCCACGTAAGCTGAGGCATTCCGGGTATCAACCCTGCCGTCTGGGTACATCACTACTTCATTGGCGTGGATATTCTTAGTCATTGGGTTACCTTTATATGTATTGAAAGACAACACAAGAATACATGATGTAAATATGTATTGCAATAGAACTCATGTGCTATTAGAATATCGCAGAACAACATAGAACTTTCGACACGGAGGATATGAAAATGGCGAAACAAGGAAAACCAACTGGCGATGTACCCAAACTAGGAATCGGTACGAAGCGCGTTCTTGATGAACCTAAACTAGGAGTTGGTGTGCTTGATGAATCCAAGCGCAAGGGCGGAGGTGGCAAGCTTTCGCGCTCGGAAACGGTGACGGTACGGCTTGACCCGCAGTTGCGGTATTTGGCCGAGCTTGCCGCTCGAACTCATCGGCGCACGTTATCAAGCTATATTGAGTGGGCAATCATGGAAATGCTAAAGGATGAACCTATAAGACCTGTTTGGTTGAAAGGGTTGGAGGTATCGGCTCATACAATCGGATCAGAGGCAGGATACTTGTGGGATGTTGATGAGGCAGATAGATTCGCAAAGTTAGCGCTACGATACCCAAGTCTCTTAACTCATGAGGAACAAGTTTTGTGGAAGTTAATCCGCGAAAACGGTTTTCTCTGGCGTGGCCGTACTAATAATGGGGAATGGTCTTGGGAAACTGCGGAGGATGATCTGGTTTTTGAACGCCTACGCGAGGATTGGGAGAAATTCACGGCTGTCGCAAATGGCACTGCCGACAAGTCTATTTTGCCGAATTTGGGCAAAAAGAAAGATGGCACTTTTGATAATTTTGATGAAGACATTGCGTTCTAGGAGATCGTTATGGCCAAAACATTCAGCAAACTCACCCGCACTGCAATGCGCAAACTTGCGCCCGGCGAGAAGGTCAACGAGCACGGCATCACTTTCGAGCGCCAAGCCAATGGTGATGGCGTGTTCACCGTCAACGTCATGGTGGACGGGCAGCGCATCCACCGCGTGATTGGGCGCGAAACTGACGGCACCACACGCACACAGGCGGAAGAGTTTATCGAGAAGGCCAGGCAAGATGCCAAGACAGGCAGGCTCAATCTGCCCACGGGGCGCAAGATCGCGCTGGGCTTTTCCGATGCCGCAGATAAATATCTGGTCAAGCTGGCGCAGGAAGGCGGCAAAGACCTCAAGATGAAACGCTACCGGCTGGCCATGCACCTCAGTCCGTTTTTTGGTGATGTGCCGCTATCGAAAATATGCACCTTCGACGTGGAGCGCTACAAGAAACTACGTCTGGAAGAAGATGCGCAGCACAATGTTATGAAGGACGGCACAAAGCTTTATAAAGGAAAAACCAAGCCGGGCACGATCAACCGCGAACTGGCGGCACTGTCGCACCTGTTCACCAAAGCCGTGGAATGGGGCTGGCTGGAACACAAGCCAGCAGCCATCAAACGCCTGAAAGAGAATAGCGGGCGCATCACTTATTTGACGGTGGATCAGATTGAGCGATTGCTGAAAGCGTCTCAGGAAGATC
>JBAQCT010000097.1:0-15450 GCA_049294375.1 Gallionella sp.
GCACGAGCAAGCGCAAGCCGGTATCGCGCGCCAGCGTGGAGCTGATCTTCGACAACTCGCTGGGCAAGGCCGCCGGGCAGTGGTCGAGCTACGCGGAGATTTCCATCAAGCGCGTGTTGCAGCGCGATGGCGAATCCAGCTACCACATCAACAACCAGCACGTGCGGCGCAAGGATATCACCGACATCTTCCTCGGCACCGGGCTGGGTCCGCGCGCTTACGCGATCATCGAGCAGGGCATGATCTCGCGCATCATCGAGGCCAAGCCGGAGGAACTGCGCGTGTTCCTCGAAGAAGCGGCGGGTGTTTCAAAATACCGCGACCGGCGGCGCGAGACCGAGCTGCGCATCGGCGATACGCGCGACAACCTGCTGCGCGTCAGCGACATCCTTCAGGAGCTGGAAAAACAACTGGTGCATCTGGCCGAGCAGGCCGAAGTGGCGAAGCAATACCGTGCGCTGGAAACACAGCGCAACACCACGCAGCACCTGTTCTGGCTGGTGAAGAAGCAGGAAGCCGAGACACAGCGCGCCCGGTTTGCGCAGGCGACGGAAAAGACCCGCAACGAGCTGGAAGCGGAGACCGCACGGTTGCGCGACATCGAAAGCCAGCTGGAAACCGCGCGCAGCGGGCATTACCAGCTTTCCGACGCATTACACGTCAAGCAGGGCGAGCTGTATACCGCGAATGCCGAGATCGCGCGGCTGGAGCAGCACATCAAGCATGTCGCCGACCAGCGCCAGCGCATGGCGCAGCAGATCGTCAACACCGAAAAACAGATCGAACAGCAGAAGCACCAGCGCCAAGGCATCCATTCCCTGCTGGAGCACTGGCAGCGCCAGCAGGATGGTGCTGCCGTCAAGGTCGCCGAAGCCGAACAGCACGCGCAACGGGAGGGGAGAAATCTGCCGCAGGCCGAAGAGGCGGCGCGCATCGCCCAGGAACGCTATAACACCCTGCAACGCGAGGAGCTGCAACTACAACAACAATTGCAACTAGCCGACACGCAACGCGAACATTTGCAGCGCACCATCCAGCAACTGGAGTCGCGCCGCCTGCGCCTGCTGCTGGAAAAAGACAATCTGCCGCGCCCCGATGATGGCGCGTTGCAACAGGCTCAACAACAATTAACCGAATTGGAGACGGAGCGCGCCGCACAAGTGCAGCAACTGGCGAACTTGCAGGAACAATTGCCGCTGGCCGATAAAGAGCGGCACAACCAGCGCGCTTCGTTGCAGCAGCAGGAGCGCGTGCTGGCGCAGACCGAGGCGCGTCTGGATGCGTTGCAGCAATTGCAGCAGCACATTGACACCGACAAGAACCTCAACGACTGGTTGCAGCAGCACCAGCTCGAAAAATTGCCGCGTCTGTGGCAATCGATCCGCATCGAAAACGGTTGGGAAAATGCGCTGGAAGCGGTGCTGCGCGAGCGACTGAACGCGATTGCCGTGCCGTCGCTGGGAGACGCGACCGCATGGAGCGATGCGCCGCCGGGAAAATTGGCGCTGTTTGCACCGGAAGCCACCGGGCAAAATAATGTTGTCGAGACGAATCAGCTAACGCCGTTATTCGGTTACGTGCAATGCCAGGATGCGCAAGTGCTTCCCGCAGTGCGCGACTGGCTGACGCATGTCTATGCGGTAGCGGATGTGTCGCAGGCCCATGCGCAGCGCGCGGCATTGCCGCCGGGCGGCTGGTTTGTCACCCCTGAAGGGCATCTGGTCGGTGCGCACAGCGTGCTGTTCCACGCGCCGGACAGCCAGTTGCACGGCGTGCTGGCCAGGCAGCGCGAGATCGAGCGGCTGGATCAGGAGCTGGCCGAGCAGAATCGCAACGCGGAATATTCCATGCAACAGGTCGCGCTGGCCGAGCAGCACTACCAATCCATCGAAGCACAGATCGCGCCGCTGCGCACTTCCGGAAATGAAATGCAGCAGCGCCTGCACGGCCTGCAAATGCAGATTCTCAAACTAAACCAAGCGTTGGAGCGTAGCGCGGAACGCACCATGCAGATCGAGCAAGAGATGCAGGAGCTGACCGATCTGCTGGGCGGCGAGCAGCGTCAGCAGCACGACATTAACGAACAGATGGCGATATTGCGCGAGCGGATCGACGCGTTTCATGCGCAGGTCGACGAGGCGCAACGCCACGCCAGCCATCAGGATATTGCATTGCGCGAGCAGCGCAGCCGGGCGCAGCAGGCGCAACATGCGTTGCAGGAGGCGCACTTCTTCGCCAAGACCTGCACGGAGAAAATCGCCGACCTGCAACACAACACCCAGCAGATCACCGATGCACTGGCGCAATTCGAGCAGAACCTGACGCAGTTGCGCGCCGAACTGTCGGGCGGCGAAGACGAGACGGCCAAGCAGCAATTGCAGGTGGCGTTGCAAACGCGCCAAGCCACCGAACAGGCGCTTGCCGATGCACGCAACATACTGGAAAACGCCACGGTCGGCCTGCAAAAACTCGAGCAGGAACGCCTCGCCTGCGAACACAAACTTAACCCGCTACGCGAAAAACTCGGCGAATTGACCCTCAAGGAACAGGAGGCGCGCCTGCATTTCGAGCAATGGGCGGAACAGTTGCAGGGCATCGACGAACAGGCGCTGATGCCGTTGCTGGAATCAGGCAACAACAAGCCGAATGCGTTGCAGAACGAGTTGAACCGGTTGAATGCGGACATCGAAGCATTGGGCGCGGTGAATCTCGCCGCGCTGGAAGAGCTGCAAACCGCGACCGAGCGCAAGGCCTACCTGGATGCGCAGGCCAAGGATTTGAACGAGGCGATGGCCACGCTGGAAGAGGCGATCCGCCGTATCGACAAGGAATCGCGCGACCTGCTGATGGAGACCTACAACCAGGTCAACCAGCACCTGTCGGAATTATTCCCGATATTGTTCGGCGGCGGCGAGGCGCGGCTGGTGCTGACCGGCGAGGAGATACTCGACAGCGGCGTGCAAGTGATGGCGCAGCCGCCGGGCAAGAAGAACAGCTCGATTCACCTGATGTCGGGCGGCGAAAAGGCGCTGACCGCGATCTCATTGGTGTTCTCGCTGTTCCAGCTCAACCCCGCGCCGTTCTGTCTGCTCGACGAAGTGGACGCGCCGCTCGATGACACCAACACCGAACGGTTATGCGAACTGATCAAGAAAATGTCGCAACACACCCAGTTCGTGTTCATCAGCCACAACAAGCTCACCATGGAATTGGCCCAGCAACTGATCGGCGTGACGATGCAAGAAAAAGGCGTATCCCACGTGGTGGCGGTGGATATCGAAGAAGCCTTGCGGATGCGCGAGGAGCAGGTCGCCGCGTAGCGGGGGCGAGATAAATCTCGCTCCATCATGACGATCACAATCTACACTTTGAAGTGACCCACCGATTCCTTGAGCTGGCTGGACAATCTGTCCAGCTGGGTTGCCGTGTCGTTGCTTGATGCGGTCGCCGCGCTGTTTTCCTCGGACATCTGAGCGATTTTTTCGATATTTGCCACAACCTGGTGAATGGCGGAATCCTGTTCGCGTATCGCATCGGCGATGCTTTGGACATTGTTTGCCACTGCGCTCGAGTCGTCGCCTATACGGTGCAACGCAGCCTCTGTCTTGCCCACGAGCACAAGGCTTTCAGAAACCTGTGTATTGGCTTGCCTCATTCCCGTAACGGTTTCGCCGATATGGTTCTGGATGTCGCCGATGAGTGATGCGATCTCTTCGGTCGCCTTTGACGTGCGCTCGGCAAGTTTGCGCACCTCGTCCGCCACCACCGCAAAGCCACGCCCCTGCTCGCCGGCGCGCGCCGCTTCGATCGCGGCATTCAACGCCAGCAGGTTGGTCTGGTCGGCGACTTCCTTGATGACCTGGATGATGCCCCCGATCTTTTTCGACCGGTCGTCAAGCCGACCGACGTTGGCGTCCGATTCGCGGATCAGCTCGGCGATACCGTTCACGTTTTTGACCGTATCTGCCATGGTGGCAAGCACTTGCTCGGTTCCGGCGCGCGACTTGGACACGATTTCTGCCGCAATTTGCGCGTTTCCGGCCGTCTCGCTGATGCTGACCGAGAGTTCCTCGACAGACGATGCGACAGACGATGCGGAATCCGCCTGTGCGATAGAGCTCTGATTAACCTGGTGGCTCGAATCGGCCAGTATATGAGATGCATTCGCGACACCCTCGCTGGAGCGGGTGACATGCGAGATGATGTTGCGGAATTTTTCCCTCAAATGATTGACTGCCTGCCCGACACGGGCCGTTTCCTCGGTGCCTTCTTCGGGAATGCTGCGGGTGAAATCGTCTTGCGAAACCACATACTCGACCGCATCCACAACATCCTTCAACGGGCGGTTGACACCGCGTGCCACCCATACGGATACCGATATGGCAATGGCGATCGCCAGTGCGGCAAATATCAGTTGCATCAGCAAGAGCGTGCGGCTGGACGACAACAGGTTGGCAACATCGGAATTGATATTTTTAATGATCAGTTGCTCAACTTCGTAGTATCCGTTTATCTTGTCGGTAATGCGTTTGAACCACATCGCCGGATCTATGTCGAATGCGCCCAGTATGGAGCGCTCGGCCATGATGCCGCGCATGCGCTGCACGTCTTGCGCCGCCTCGCCGTCGAGCACTTTTTTCAGTGCCGCCTTTTCCTGTTCGTTTGCGGAATCCGCAAATGTATCCAGATAGGCGTCCTGCTTGTGAATCTTGGAGAGGATGGTGCGGTATTGCGCCGGCTCTACCTTGTTGGCGACAAAACCAGCCGTGGTCAGCGCCCGCTCCTGCCCCGCGTTTTCCTTGGCGTTGGCGAAGGCATTGTAAGTCAATAGTTTTTTCGCGATAGCCGGATCCTTGTTGTACTCGGCAGCAGCGCTTATCACCTTCAGAAGATGCCCGATTGTGCCGGTATAAAAAGCTGCCGCCTCAGGAACCGTGATGCTCAACTGTGTGGCTTGTTCGCGTTTCTTGGCAAGCCCGTCAAGTTTTTGCCCTGCCTCGTCAATGGCTTTTTTCAGTCCCGGCATGGAGCCTGAATTGACGCCTCCCAGAAGCCGTTTGTAAGCCGCCAGTTTTTCATCGGTTTTGGTGCGGTTGCCCGGCAGCGTATCCGCAAACTTCTGCCCTCCCGACTGGATGAAGCCAACCGTCATGCCGCGTTCGACCTGCATGGGGTGGATCAGGTCGCCCGCCGCCACCGCCACCTCCATGATGCCGTGCGCCTGAACCGCATTCTGGTAACGGCCCAAGCTATCCCAAACCAGCGCACTGGAAGATAGAACCAGCGCTATTACGGGTACCGCCGTCAGCAACGTAAGGCGTTGTGCGATTGTCGAGCGTGTCATTACTTTCTCCTCCAGTGTTGTGTCCCGACTTGTGTCTTTCGGAATATAACCAGGCTGTATTCTTTAAAATTGATGGCAGAGAAATGGTCAAAAAACTCTACCACATGGCATCATGTTTTATGTTTTGTATCGTAATTAACCTTGACAGATAATGAATCGGTGATTAAGTGCAATAATACAGGCTATTTCAAGTCGCAACGTTTATGCCGCGAATCAGGGCGGGGGAGTGCGATAGCCGCTTAGCATGCTTTTTTCACTGGGGTCTCGCAGAAAAACCGGCAAGAGTATTATCCTTAAAACCGTAGTTGAATATTTGGATTGCGATGAAAGCCCGGATGCCATCTGGCTCTTGTGCTTTTGACGCAATCACCTTTTGGGTGAACCTGTAGGAGCGCGATAAATCACGCTCCTACAGGTGGTAACTGCGGTTTTTAGGTTTATTGCGATTAGTTATCCTTGCTCCAGCACTTGTTCCAGCATGGGTTTTCCAGCAATGATTCAAACCCTTCTATGGGTACAGGTTTGCTGAGCAAGTAGCCTTGGTAGGCATTGCAGCCGTGAAGCTTGAGAAAAACCAGTTGCGCCTCTGTTTCCACGCCTTCGGCGATGACATCAAAATGAAAGTTGTGCGCCATATTGATAATTGTCCGCACCATGATGGCATCGCTCTGGTCAACCACAATATCGCGGACAAAACTCTGGTCAATCTTGAGCTGGTTGAGCGGGAGCTGCTTCAGGTAGGACAGCGACGAGTAACCGGTACCGAAATCATCCAGTGACAGGCTTACCCCGAGAGCTTTCAGCGCATGCATCTTCGCCACGATGTCGGCCATGTCGTCAAGCACGACGCTTTCGGTCAATTCCAGTTTCAGGCACGCCGGGTTGGCGTCATGCTCTTTTATGACAGCCGCTACCCTGTCCACAAAATCCTTCAGCTTGAACTGGCGGGCACTGACGTTTACGGCCAGCACCAGGCTATTTTTTCGCGCATCGTTTTTCCATAGCGCGAGCTGGCGGCAGGCCGCTGAAAGCACCCAATGCCCGATGTCAAGAATCAGGGAAGTTTCTTCGGCGATGGGTATGAACTGGGCGGGGGAGATCATACCGCGCTCCGGATGTATCCAGCGCACCAACGCCTCGGCACCGATAACACAACCATCTTTATTGAGTTGCGCCTGGTAATAAAGCCTGAATTGCCTTCCGGCGAGCGCACGGCGAATATCCGACTCTATCGCGGTGCGGACTTCCAGGACAGCCTGCATTTTCGGATTGAAGAAGCGCAAGGTATTCCGCCCCGCTCCCTTTGCCTGGTACATCGCAATATCCGCATGTTTGAGCAAGGTGTCCGCCGATAACTCGCGATTGACAAACAGGTTGATCCCGATGCTGGCGGTGCTGTGGAATTTTTCATCATCGATTGTATAAGGCTGGTTGAGGGTGGAAAGAATTTTTTCGCCGATTTCATCGGCCAATGTTACGGATTGCTCCATATCGCCCTTTATATCTTCCAGCATGACTACAAATTCATCACCGCCGAGCCTGGCCACCGTATCGCCCTCGCGCACGCAGGACTGCAAGCGCCGCGCCGCTTCGATCAATAATATGTCGCCGAAATCATGTCCTTTAGTGTCATTGATTATCTTGAAGTTATCGAGGTCGATAAACATGATCGCACCGTGCTTGCCGCTACGCTCGCTGGATGCCAGCGCGTGCTGCAGGCGATCGATCAGCAGGCGGCGGTTGGGCAGATTGGTGAGCGGATCGTAAAAAGCAAGGCGGTGAATTTCATCATCCGATTTTTTGCGCTCGGTGATGTCGAAAAACGAGCCGACGTAATGGGTGAGGGTGCCCTCCGAATCGGTAACAGCAGTGACTGTCAGCCACGCCGGGAAAATTTCGCCGTTTTTGCGTTTGTCCACCATCTCCCCGCTCCACGTCCCATCGCGGAAAATAGTGGCCCACATTTCTTCATAAAATGTCTTGGGTCTTTTATCTCCCCTGAGCATGCTGGGGTTGCGGCCGACGACTTCCTCTGCCGCATAGCCGGTAATGTCGCAAAACGCTTTATTGACTCGCAGGATTTTAGGGTGGCAATCGGTAATGATGATGGCCTCATGTGTCTCGAAGGCGATCGCGGAGATGCGTAAATCCTCGGCCGCCTTGTCCAGTTCGGCTTTCGCCAGTTGCTCGATCCTTTGTTTGTTCCACCACGTCCAGAGGATGACCCCGGCGCCCAGCATGAATAATGCGCTGATAGCCCAGACGGTTATTGCCAGGCGGCCGACATGTGACAAAACCTCATTCCTGTCCATCTTGACCGTCATGCCCCATGGAGTGTCCGGTACGGCAATATTGAAAGCCAGGGTAGGCTTTTCGCGGTAATCGACGGCCTCCAATGAGCCAAAATAACCGTTTTTCAACATTTCTATGGTCGGGACAGGGGGGGCATCGGCACTTCTTCTGAGCGGCAACCTGAGCTTGAGCGCAGTGTCTTTTTTGAAGCGCAATTCATTGAGGAACAGCACGTCGTCACCGTCCCTGGTGACCAGCAATGTTTCGCCGGAAAGACTCTCCACGGGCCAGGTCTGGAGCAGGTCATACAGGAAGTGCAAATTGTCGCGCAGCACCAGCACTCCCATGACCGCCGAAGCATCGGGCTTCAGCAGCGGGACGAAAATATCCAGCAGCGGCTTGTCCGGGGTGGAGGAATCGCCAGAATAGATGGATGAGACATGCAGCGCGTTTTCACGGATCACGCGCAACGCCATGGATTTGGCTGCTTTTGATAATTCCGGATGTTGCCCGCTGCCGAAGCGGATATTTGCGCTGTCGTCCAGCAACAGCGCCCCCCCATATTGATAGGCCTTTATGGCGGTTTCCAGTGCTTGCCGCGCTGCGTAAGGTATGTCGCTGGATGGCTTGTTCAGCCAATCCTGCACTGGGGGATTGCTCAGGAGTTTTGAACTGACAAGAGCATTTCCCTTGCGTTCCTGGAGGTATCTCTGTATCTGGCCGACCTTGAGTTTGCCGATGCCGTGCAAATTCTCAAATGCGCTGTTTTTCTCGATTTGCTTGAAATTTTCGATCAGGATGTAGCTTGCTGCAAAGCTGAAAAGCACGAAATTAAAAAACAACGCGACCGCCACAAAAGTCGGGTGGCGGTTGATTGTTTTATTGATATCCATCTACTTTGTTTCAGCAACAGGCTGGTGTCAGGCCGCCTGCACCGCAATCCGGTCGCGTTGCGCGACGATACGGTTGTGTTCATCCACATAGACGAGTTGCGGATGGTATTTTTGCAACTCCAGCTCGTTGTACATCGCATAGCTGGCGATGATCAGGATATCGCCCGGATTGGCCTTGTGCGCGGCCGCGCCATTCACGGAAATTACGCCGGAGCCGCGCTGCGCGCGGATCGCGTAGGTGGTGAAGCGTTCGCCGTTGGTGACGTTGTAAATGTCGATCTGCTGGTATTCCCGGATATCGGCGGCATCCAGCAAGTCGTCGTCGATCGCGCAGGAGCCTTCGTAATGCAGCTCCGAGTGCGTGACGCGCACCCGGTGCAGCTTGGATTTGAGCATGGTTCTTTGCATGTGGTGCTTCCCTTTCGAACAGGGCGCGAATTATATAGCAATCATCGAACGAGACAAACCTCGATATTATCCAGTAGGCGGGTATTGCCCAGCCTGGCCGCAGCCAGTATCACCAGTTCGCGCTGCTCCAAGTTATCTTGCGCGGCACTGGCCGGTTGCAGGTCGGACTGGTTGCGCACCTCTACATAATCGGGCTTCCAACCCCTTGCAACGAGAATTTCGACCGTTTGTTCCTGCAATCGTTCAAAATTGCGCTCGCCTTGCAGGATGGCCTGCATGGTTTTTTGCAGCATTTGATATAGGAAGATCGCCTCGCCGCGCTCTGCCGCGCTCAAATACTGGTTGCGCGAGCTCAACGCCAGCCCGTCTACTGCGCGCACCGTTTCTCCGCCGACGATGCGCACCGGCAAATCCAGTTGCGCAACCAGTTGGCGGATGATGTGCAGTTGCTGATAGTCTTTTTTGCCGAACAACGCGACCTGCGGCTGCACGATATTCAGCAGCTTCAGCACCACCGTCGCCATGCCGCGAAAATGCCCGGGGCGTGACGCGCCGCAGAGGTCGTTGGCCACCGGCGGCGGCTCGACAAATATGGTTTGCTTGGCAGGATACATTTCGTTGGCCGAAGGCGCGAACACCACGTCCGTCAGCCCTTGCAACTGGGCGCAATCCGCCTCCAGCGTGCGCGGATAGCGGTCGAAATCCTCGTTCGGGCCGAATTGCAGCGGATTGACAAAAATGCTCACGACGACGCAGGAGCCATGCTCGCGCGCCAGCTTCACGAGATTGAGATGGCCTTCGTGCAGGTTGCCCATCGTAGGCACGAAGGTGATGGCGCGCTCATTACCCAGGTGCGCGCGCAGTTTGGAAATGGTCTGGATGATTTGCATTAAAAACTGTGTTCCGGCGCGGGGAAGCTCCCCGCCTTCACCTCGGCGACATAATTCTTCACTGCCCCTGCGATGCTCCCCGCACCTTGCAGGAAATTTTTTGCGAAGCGCGCTTTCTTTCCCGGATAGATGTCCAGCATGTCGTACAGCACTATCACCTGACCTGAACAGTCCGCGCCCGCACCGATGCCGATGGTGGGGATGGTCAGTTGCGCGGTGATCTCCGCCGCGAGCAGCGCGGGCATGGTTTCCAGCACGAGCATTCCTGCACCGGCACGCTCCAGCGCCGCAGCATCCGCCAGTAGTCGCTGCGCGGCGGCAGGCTCCCTGCCTTGTACGCGGTAGCCGCCCATCTGGTGCACCGATTGCGGCGTCAGGCCGATATGCCCGCATACCGGGATGCCGCGCCCGGTGAGGAATTCCACCGTTTCAGTCATCGCGGCGCCGCCTTCCAGCTTGACCATCTGCGCGCCCGCCGCCATCAGTTTTGCGGCATGGGCAAAGGTTTCCTGCGGGCTGATCTGGAACGTGCCGAACGGCATGTCGCCGATGATGAACGCCTGTTTCGCGCCGCGCGCCACGCAGGCGGTGTGGTAAACCATGTCGTCCAGCGTCACCGGCAATGTGGTTTCGTACCCCTGCAGCACCATGCCGAGCGAATCGCCGACCAGCAGTACGTCCACGCCTTGCGCTTCGAGCAGCGTGGCGAAACTCGCGTCATAGCAGGTCAGCACGGCGATTTTCTCGTCCTTGCCGCGCATCGCTTGCAATGTGGTCAAAGTAGTTCTCATGCTCATCCCCGGCTAAAAAATTCGCGCGGCCCGCGCATTTCCCCGATGCGTTGCAGCAGCAAGGCGAAATCCCCGGCATCATCTTCGAAGTTCAGGCGCTCGGTATTCACCATCATGACCGGAGCCGCATCGTAATGATAGAAGAAATCGCTGTAGCCTTGTGCCACGCGCAGCAAATAATCATCGGAGATGTTTTGCTCATACGGCTGGGCGCGGCGGCGCACACGCTGCACCAGCGTTTCCGGCGCGGCCTGCAAATAAATCACCAGATCAGGTACGGGGGCCTGCAATTGCAGGGTATGGTAAATCTGCTGGTACAGCGCAAACTCCGCGTCGCTCAGGTTGAGCCGCGCAAACAATGGGTCCTTGTCGAACAGGTAATCCGCCACGGTGCTTGAGCGGAACAGATCCATCTGCGCCAGGTCACGCACTTCGTTGCCGCGCTGGAACAGGAAAAACAATTGGGTCGCCAGCGCATAACGCGGCGGATCCTGATAGAACCTGGCGAGGAAAGGGTTTTCGAGCGGTTTTTCCAACAATTCCGCAGCACCGATATGTTGTGCGAAACGACGTGCCAGACTGGTCTTGCCGACGCCTATCGGTCCTTCTATCACCACATAGCGGCATTTATCAAACAGCATCGGCAATAGCCTCCAACACTTGATCCTGACATCTCTTGAAGGCCGTCTCTGCCTGACCTATGCCGGGTATGTCAACATTCGGCGCAATCTCCAGCAAGGGTTGCAGCACAAATGCGCGCAAGTGCATCTGCGGGTGCGGGATGGTCAAACCGTGCTCATGCAGTTGCATATCGTCATACAGCAGCACATCCAGATCCAGAGTACGCGGCGCATTGCGAAAGGTGCGCTCGCGGCCATGCTCACGCTCGATTTGCAGCAAGGCTTGCAGCAATGCCTGCGGAGTCAGTGCCGTGGCGATTTTTGCCACTGCATTCACAAACTCAGGCTGGCCCGGATAACCCAGCGGCGCGCTGCGGTACAGCGACGAACAGGCAGTAAGGCGCGTGTTGGGCAACCCGTCCAGTTCGGCAAAGGCGCGTTGCAACTGACTGCGGGGGTCTTCCAGATTGCTGCCCAGCCCGATAAAGGCGATGTGCGACATTATCCTAAGCCAGGCGCCGGTATAAATGTAGGTCGGGCTATGCCAGACATGGTGGGCATAGCCCACCCTACGGTTACTTGCTGACGATTCCACACGGACTTCAGCCCGTAGAGGGTCGGCGTCCCTTTGTGGAGTATTTGGGCGAACCACGGGCTTTTAGAGACTCCCATTATGCAGTCGGCTCACTCGCTACTGTAGACTCATCCGCCGCTTCCGGTTTTTTGCGCGGTTTGCGGCGGCGGCGTTTTTTATCGTCGGCCTGCTCCGGTTGCAGCATTTCCGTCTGCCGCTCGGTGCCGGCATCCTGGAATTCATCCCACCACAACCCCAGTTCGTCATCAACCTCACCACTGGCACAGCGCAACAGCAGGAAGTCGAATCCGGCGCGGAAACGCGGTTGCTCCAGCAAGCGGAACGGGCGCTGCCCGGCACGCTGCTCAAAACGCTGCTGCATCAGCCAGATTTCCTTCATTACCGCATCGTGGCGATGCGGGATGGCAAGCTGCGCCTTCTGCCTGGCCAACACATCATCCATCGCCGCATGCATCGCACCCACCGGACGCTCGCCTTGCTGCACACGGATATTCCACGTTGCCAGCACTTCGTGCCAGAGCAATGCGGCAAACAGGAACGCGGGGGAAACCGTTTTTTCCTGACTGAGACGCTCATCGGTATTGCGCAACGCCAGCATGACGAATTTCTCGCCCATCGGCTGTTCCAGGATCACGTCCAGCAGCGGCAGCAGGCCGTGGTGCAGGTTCATTTTGTGCAACTGTTGAATGCATTCCACCGAATGGCCGGATAGCAGCATCTTCAATACTTCATCGAGCAAACGCGCCTGCGGCACGTTGTCGAGCAAGTCTTTCATCCTGCTGATCGGCGCGGCAGTTGCCGCATCCAGCCGCATGTCCAGCTTGGCGGACAATCGTACTGCGCGCAGCATCCGCACCGGATCTTCACGGTAACGCACCTCCGGATCGCCGATCATGCGCAACACGTTGGCGCGCATATCCGCATAACCGCCGTGGTAGTCGTGGATTTCCTGGGTAGCCGGATCATAGAACAGCGCGTTCACGGTGAAATCGCGGCGTGCCGCATCCTGTTCCTGGTCGCCAAACTGGTTGTCGCGCAGCAGACGGCCATGTTCGTCGGTCTGTGCATCTTCGGCTTCGATCAGGCTGCGGAAGGTGGATGCCTCGACCACCTCTTCGCCGAACATCACATGCACCAACCGGAAGCGCCGCCCGATGATGCGCGAGCGGCGAAACACGCGGCGCACTTCCTCCGGCGTGGCATCGGTCGCGACATCGAAATCCTTGGGAGTGCGATTCAGCAACAAATCGCGCACCGCGCCGCCCACCACGTAGGCTTGATAACCTGCCGCCTGCAACCCGCCGGTCACTTTCTGCGCACCATAACTGATCCGATCGCGGGACACGCCATGCAATTCGAACGGGATCACCTGTGCATTCCCTGACGATCTGACTTTGGCTGATTTACGGAATACGCGCTTGAGGAATTTTTTAATCATGCAATCTTTATGAAATAGAGCGCGGCATGACCGCGCAAAAGGAGATGGATTATACACCGCAGAGATTTCCCGTCCCCAACGAAAAACGCGCCTTGCGGCGCGCCCCGTGACGCAACAGATAGCGTTCAACCCTTCAGGCAGTCGCTCATGAACTTCTTGCGTTCGTCACCCTTCAGCTCTTTGGTTTTGGCTTCGGCATTACATGTTTTCATTTTACCCTGCTGCGCGGACGAAGCTGCTGTATCTGCCGGAGCAGCAGAAGCAGGCGGCTCCGCCGCTGTTGTTGCCGCAGCGTCAGCCGATGCGTCTGTTGCTGCACCGGATTTCAACACATAGTCCTTGGCCAAACATTTTTTCATGAACACCTTGCGTTCCTCACCCTTCATGCCTGTCGCTTCCTTGCTGCAACCTTTCATTTTCTCGCCGGCCGCAACAGCCGGGGCAGAAACGACAAATGCAAGACCAAAACAAACCAGCACGATCATTTTTTTCATGGGAATCTCCTTAGAAGTTAGTGGCGGCGGCGAATCAACGGGAACAATGCAGCAATCCCGCAGCGCACCCTACCCCCATGCTGTCACATAAACAATATGCCGAAATGCCTAGATAATTCGGCCTAGCCGGCCAAGGAGCAAGTTCGGAAAGATTTGGCGATTAACTGCGCAACCCGCTGATCCAGAATGAATAAAGCCGTTCCGCAACTTTTTGCATGCGCGGCAGTTCACTGTGCGTTTGCCGCTGCATTTCGGTAACGGATTGCACTGCCGGGCTGGCGCTGGCTGAAGCAATTTCTTCCGCGCCGACTTCGCACCAGGACGCAATCATCGCGGCGGTCATCTCGACGTGGCATTGCAACGCAAGGTGTTTGCCGGCAGCCCATGCCTGATTGGCGCAATCTGCACTGGACAGCAGACGCACAGCGCTTGGCGGCAGGCTGAAGGTTTCGCCGTGCCAGTGGAATGCCTGGAAATTTTGTATATCGCCAAACCAACTGCGCGCGCTATCGTTGCCCGCCACCGTCACTTCGCCCCAGCCGATTTCCTTCACCGGATTGCGTGACACCGTACCACCCAACGCTTTGGAGATCATTTGTCCGCCGAGGCAATGCCCCAGCACTGGAATATCCCTGGCTACCGCATCGCAGATCAAGGCCAGCACCGGCGGTATCCACGGCAAGTCGTCGTTGACGCTCATCGGCCCACCCATGAACACCAGCCCGGAATAAGCCTCCGCAGAAGGCGGCACGGCATCGCCCGCATCAATGGCGATCAATTGCCACGTGATCTGCCGTTCGTCGAGGAATTCGCCCAGATAACCGGGGCCTTCGTGGGGTGCATGGCGGAAGATGGCGATAGGTTTCATAAGTCTTGGGAAGGGTTAAGGGGGAAGGGGCCGCACCTGCGGTGCTCAAGGGGAAATGCCAAACCCGCTTTTACCCTTCTCCCTTCCCTCTTCTCCCTTCTCGTTATTTTTTCGTTTTATCTCTTTCAATAAGCGCATACGCCGAGTGGTTATGTATCGACTCAAAATTCTCCGACTCAACAATAAAAGCATCGATACGCTCATCGGCGTTCAGCACCGCCGCGACGTCGCGCACCATGTCTTCGACAAATTTCGGGTTGTCGTAGGCGCGCTCGGTGACGAATTTTTCATCGGGGCGTTTCAGCAGGCCAAACAACTCGCAGGAAGCCTGCTCTTCGGCGATGCGTATCACATCTTCGACCCAGACAAAACGGTTGGTGCGCAGCGTAAGCGTGACGTGCGAACGCTGGTTATGCGCGCCACGGTCGGCAATTTTCTTCGAGCATGGGCACAGGCTGGTGACCGGCACCACCACCTTCATGGTGAACTGCGGATCGCCGCCGTTGCATTCGCCGATGAAGGTCACATCGTAATCCATCAGGCTTTTCACGCCGGACACTGGCGCGGTCTTGTTGACAAAATAGGGAAAATTCATTTCGATGAAGCCCGATTGCGCTTCCAGCCGCGTCACCATTTCGCGCAGGATACTGCCGAACGATTCCACCGAAATCTCCCGTTCGTGTTCATTGAGTATCTCGACGAAGCGCGACATGTGCGTGCCCTTGAAGTTGTGCGGCAGATGCACATACATGTTGAATGTGGCGATGGTGTGCTGCACGCCGACGCTCTTGTCCTTCACCTTGACCGGATGACGGAT
>JBAQCT010000098.1:0-8734 GCA_049294375.1 Gallionella sp.
CTCTCCTTCGACACCGTGCTGAAAGAGGCGCAGCGCCTCGGTTACGCCGAAGCCGATCCGACTTTCGACATCGAAGGCGTGGACGCGGCGCACAAGATTACCATCCTGTCCGCATTGGCCTTCGGCATCCCGATGCAGTTCGACAAGGCGTACATCGAAGGAATTTCAAAGCTGGACGCCACCGATATCCGTTACGCCGAACAACTCGGCTACCGCATCAAGCTGCTTGGCATCACCAAGCGCACGGCGGAAGGCGTGGAGCTGCGCGTACATCCCACGCTGATTCCATCAAAACGCTTAATTGCGAATGTCGAAGGCGCGATGAACGCGGTGCTGGTGCAGGGCGACGCGGTCGGCTCGACGCTGTATTACGGCAAAGGAGCAGGTGCGGAGCCGACCGCCAGCGCGGTGATCGCCGACCTGGTTGACGTGACGCGCATGCACACCGCCGACCCGGAGAATCGCGTGCCGCATCTGGCGTTCCAGCCTGACCAGTTATCCGATCTGCCGATCCTGCCGATGGACGAAGTCACCACCAGCTACTATCTGCGCCTGCGCGTGCAGGATAAGCCGGGCGTGCTGGCCGACATCACGCGCATCCTCGCCGACGAGCAGATTTCCATCGACGCGGTGATCCAGAAAGAACCCGGCGAAGGCGAAGACCAGACCGACCTGATCCTGCTCACTCACCAGACGCGCGAGAAGCGCATCAACGCGGCGATTGCCAAAGTGGAAGCACTGCCGGTGGTGGCGGGCAAGGTGACGCGCCTGCGGCTGGAGCAGTTGGGCTGATTAACAACAAACACCCCTCTCCCCTTGCGGGAGAGGGGTGGGGGAGAGGGGGAGTTAAAATTTCACCCTCTCCCTAACCCTCTCCCCTCAAGGGAGAGGGGACTTGAAGAGGTAATGTTCCATATGAAATACACCAGCACCCGTGGCGGCATGCCCGCAAAACCCTTCACCGAAATCCTGCTTGGCGGCTTGGCCGACGACGGCGGTCTGGCGATTCCCGATCATTATCCGAAACTGAGCAAGGCCGAACTCGCGGCGATGCGCGGCATGAATTATCGCGAGCTGGCGTTCGAGGTGATTAGCCGCTTCGCCACCGATATCCCGGCGGACGATCTCAAGGCGATCATCGCCAAGACCTACACCGCCAAAACTTTTGGCAGCGAGGAAATCACCCCGATCAAGACGCTGGAACCCGGATTGCACATCCTTGGCCTGTCCTACGGCCCGACGCTGGCATTCAAGGATGTCGCGATGCAGTTGCTCGGCAATTTGTTCGAGTATGCGCTGTCCAGGGATCACGCGGAATTGAACATCCTTGGTGGCACCTCCGGCGACACCGGTTCGGCGGCGGAATATGCGATGCGCGGCAAGCGCGGCATCCGTGTGTTCATGCTGTCGCCGCTCGGCAAGATGAGCCCGTTTCAGACCGCGCAGATGTATTCGCTGCAAGATCCGAACATATTCAACATTGCGGTGACCGCGCCGTTCGACGCATGCCAGGACATGGTCAAGGCGGTGTCGAATGACTTGGCTTTCAAGGAAAAATATCGGATCGGTACGGTCAATTCGATCAACTGGGCGCGGGTCGTCGCGCAGGCGGTTTACTATTTCAAGACCTATTTCGCGCTGACCAAAACCAACGATGAGCAGATTTCCTTCGCCGTGCCATCCGGCAACTTCGGCAACGTCTGCGCCGGTCATATCGCGCGCCAGATGGGCTTGCCTATCGCGAAGCTGATCGTCGCGACCAACGAGAACGATGTGCTGGATGAGTTCTTCAGAACCGGGGTGTATCGCCCGCGCCCGGAAACGATGCATACCAGCAGCCCGTCGATGGACATCACCAAGGCCTCCAACTTCGAGCGCTTCGCCTTTGACCTGGTTGGGCGCGATGCAACAGCCCTCAAGGGCTTGTGGCAGCAGTTGGAAAAAGACGGCTATTTCGACCTGAGCCAAACGCCGTATTTTGCGAGGGTGCAAGAGTTCGGCCTAGCCTCCGGCGCCAGCAGCCACGCCAACCGCATCGCCACGATCCGCCGCGTACACAGCCAATACGGCGTGGTGATCGACCCGCATACCGCCGACGGCATGAAGGCCGGGCTGGAACATCGCGAGGCGGGCATCCCGCTGGTGTGCCTGGAAACCGCGCTACCGGCCAAGTTCGAGGAAACCATCCGCGAGGCATTGGGGCAAGACCCGCAACGCCTGTCTGGCTACGAAAACATCGAAAGCCTGCCGCAGCGTTTTGATACATTGCCGCCGGATGTCGAACAGTTAAAAGCATTTATTGCGGCCAGGGTTCCGGGGTGATCCACATACTCGCGTTGCCGGTTTTCTCCGAGCATATCCCATGACTGTTCTATCGTGGATTATTGCGACCAGCCTGGCGGGCGGTGTGCTGAGCGTATTATGCGCCGCGCTGTTCGCGCTGAACGCACACCCGCATTGGATTAGTTCGCTGGTCAGCTATGCCATCGGAGCCTTGCTCGGCGCGGTATTTATCGACATCCTGCCCGAGGCGATCGAGACGGGCAGCAGTGCGGCGATGGTGAGCGGCACGGTGCTGGCAGGTATCCTGCTGTTCTTTACGCTGGAAAAGTTGCTGCTGTGGCGGCACTGCCACCACGACGACTGCGAGGTGCATGAACATACTACGCATGGCCGTAGCGGCACGATGATCATGGTTGGCGACACCTTCCATAATTTCGTGGACGGGGTGATCATCGCGGCGGCATTCCTTGCCGATATCCAACTCGGCATCGTCACTGCGCTGGCGATCATCGCGCATGAAATCCCCCAGGAAGTCGGCGATTTCCTGATTCTGCTGCACTCCGGATACAGCAAGGCGCAGGCTTTGTTCATCAACGTGCTGTCCAGCCTGGCGATGCTGGCGGGCGGCGTGCTGGCTTATGTCGCCTTGCAGTTCGTGCAGAGCATCGTGCCGACCCTGCTGGCACTGGCTGCAGCGAGCATGATCTACGTCGCCGTTGCCGACTTGATCCCCGGTTTGCACAGGCGCGCCCAACTGAGCGATACCTTTCAGCAGGTGGTGCTGATTGCGCTGGGAGTAGGCTCCATTCTCCTAATTGGCGTACTGGTTCCAGAATAATGCAGACGCATCGTGATGAATAATGCCATTTCAAAAGTCGGCTTTGTCTCGCTCGGTTGCCCCAAGGCGACCGTGGACTCCGAGCATATCCTCACGCGCCTGCGCGCCGAAGGCTACCTGATTTCCGCCAGCTATCAGGATTCCGATCTGGTGATCGTGAATACCTGCGGTTTCATCGACAGCGCGGTGGAAGAGTCTCTGGACGCAATCGGTGAGGCGCTGGCCGAAAGCGGCAAGGTGATCGTCACCGGTTGCCTCGGCGCGAAGGGCGATGTAGTGCGGGCAGCGCATCCCAAGGTGCTGGCGGTGACCGGGCCGCATGCCGCCGATGAGGTGATGGAGGCGGTGCATGCGCATCTGCCCAAACCGCATGACCCTTATTCCGATCTGGTTCCCGCGCAAGGTATCCGCCTGACGCCGAAACATTACGCCTACGTAAAAATTTCCGAGGGTTGCAACCACCGCTGCACCTTCTGCATCATCCCCAGCCTGCGCGGCGATTTGGTCAGCCGTCCGGTCGGCGACGTGATGCAGGAAGCGCAGAATCTGGTCGATGCGGGCGTAAAGGAATTGCTGGTGATTTCGCAGGATACTTCCGCTTACGGGGTGGATTTGAAATACCGCACCGGTTTTTGGGGCGGCAGGCCGCTCAGGACAAGGATGACCGAACTGGCGACGGCACTGGGCGAGCTGGGTGTATGGGTGCGGCTGCATTACGTCTACCCCTACCCGCATGTGGACGAGGTGATCCCGCTGATGGCCGAAGGCATCATCCTGCCCTATCTTGATGTGCCGTTCCAGCATGCCAACCCGCGCATCCTCAAGCTGATGAAACGCCCCGGCAGCAGCGAGAATGTGCTGGCGCGCATCAGGCAATGGCGCGGAACCTGCCCCGAGCTGACGCTGCGCAGCACCTTCATCGTCGGCTTTCCCGGCGAGACCGAAGAAGAATTTGAAGAGCTGCTGGACTTTATCGAGGAGGCACAACTGGATCGCGTCGGCGCGTTCGCCTACTCGCCGGTGGAGGGCGCGGCGGCCAACGAATTACCCGGCCACATTCCGCTCGAAGAGCAGCAGGAGCGTCTCGCGCGGCTGATGTTGTTACAGGAGGAAATCAGCGCGGAGCGCCTTGAGCGTAAAATCGGCAAGACCATGACCGTGCTGGTGGATGAGGTGGACGAGGAGGGTGCAATCGCGCGCAGCTCCGCCGATGCACCGGAAGTCGATGGTCTGGTGTATATCGAAGATGGCCAGCGGCTAAATGTGGGCGACTTTGTCGAAGTGAAAATTACCGATTCGGATGAGCACGATCTGTGGGCGGAAACGGTTTAAAAAAACACTGGATAATTCCGTTAGCCCTGAGCCAAGTAAGCCCCGCATACGCGAGGCAAGGCGTGAGCAGGAAACAGTATGTATCCCAAGAACGAACCCCCTCCAACTCCCCCTTGTCAGGGGGAGAGCCAAAGTCGCTCCTCCCCTGACAAGGGGAGGCCGGGAGGGGTTTGAGCTAATGGTTGCTGTTTGGACATTTTTTCAATTTTTTAATTACGACCATAAAAAGCTGTTTCTTGAGAGCTTGTCGAAGGGTAGGCTAACGTATCAATTTAGGAATGAGCAATACTTATGCAATCAGAGATGCCTACCAAGGAAGTTGTCCTGAACATTTTGCACAACGTCATCGATCCGGAAGTCGGTGTAAATATCGTCGATCTGGGTCTGGTGTATGGAGTGGAAATTTCGGACAACAAGCTGCGCGTCGATCTGACCATGACTACACCGGCCTGCCCGATGAGCGAGATGATTCTCGATGATGCGCGGCGAGCCTTGGCAGGTCTGGCGCCAGAGGGCACAGAAATCGACCTTAACCTGGTGTGGGAGCCTCCGTGGAGCCCCGACAAAATGAGCGATAACGCACGCGATCATTTTGGCTGGGATTAACTCATGATGACTGCACGATCCGGTGACTTGGGCGTTCCATTCCGGCTGCCGCTCCTGATCCTGGGATTTGTATCCTTGGCATCGGGTGTATTGGCTGGCCTCGCCCGGCTGGGCTGGGGGGTGCCGCTTTCTTCGGGGCAATTGATTTTGCTGCACGGGCCGCTGATGATGTGCGGCTTCCTCGGTACCGTCATTGGCCTTGAGCGGGCCGTTGCGCTGGGCTCCCGCTGGGCTTATGCAGGCCCGCTGCTGACCGGACTGGGCGGCGCAGCCCTGCTGCTCGGTTTGCCGCCTTACATAGGCGCATCGGCGATGCTGCTCGGCAGTGCCGTGTTGCTCGCCGGGACTACTTTGATCATGTTGCGCCAGCGCGAATTGTTCATGGTCACGATGCTGCTCGGCGCAGCCAGTTGGCTGGTCGGCAACCTGCTGTGGCTGACCGGCACGGCTGTGCCGGGAGTGGTGGCGTTGTGGATGAACTTTCTGATACTGACCATTGCCGGTGAACGGCTCGAGCTGTCGCGCTTTCTGCCTCCCTCGCCCGGCGCCAAAAAAATCTTTGTGGTCATCCTTGCGATGCTCATGGCAGGTGGCATTCTCAGCACCACGGATGTCGGCGCCATCATATATGGTATCGGTATGTTCTCGCTCTCGCTGTGGCTGCTGTTCAAGGATATCGCGCGCCGCACGGTAAAGGATAAGGGGTTGACCCGCTTCATCGCCGTCTGCCTGCTTTCCGGTTATGCATGGCTCGCGATGGGCAGCATCATGTTGATCGCCGCCGGCAGCCTGACCGGGGCGTCATACGATGCGGTGCTGCACGCAGTACTGATCGGCTTCGTATTCTCGATGGTGTTCGGCCATGCGCCCATCATTTTTCCCGCCGTGGTGCGGGTCAAAATGCCGTATCACCCGACTTTTTACCTGCCGCTGCTGGTGCTTCATGCATCCTTGCTGGTGCGCATCGCGGGCGACGGGTTGATGCTGGCGGAATTGCGCAACCTCGGCGGATTGTTGAATGCGGTGGCGCTGGTGCTGTTTATCTTGAGCACCGTCAGCAGCGTGGTTCGCGGCTTCCGGGCAGCCAGGTAACCTTGTTAGCGACTGGTAATGGAAAAGATGCATCGTTGCAGCTTCGATCTATTTCGCTTACATGCTTCTCTCAAGGTAATCCTTGACCTGCACAAGGTATCCGGATTATCTTTCTTTCAAATACGATCGGATACCCGAAAGGATCTTCAATGAGCCCAGCCAAGCCCCAGATCAAGCCCCAGAAAAAACAAGCCAAGACCTCAAAGGATTCGGGCAAGGCCGATGAATGTTCGGGTTACGATGACCGGATTCATGCTGCAATGCTGGACAGTTTCGACGAAGAGCTGGAAATGGAAATCGATGATGACCGGATGAACGAGCTTGTTGAAGAAGCCACGAAATCCGGAACGCAGCATGATCTGGACAGGAGCCTTTATTTCAAGGAACTCTTCCGTCTTCAGGGCGAACTCGTCAAACTGCAAGACTGGGTGGTGCATAAAAAACTCAAGGTGGTTGTTCTTTTTGAAGGCCGCGACGCAGCCGGAAAAGGGGGGGTCATCAAGCGTATCACGCAACGCCTGAACCCCCGCGTCTGCCGGGTTGCGGCACTGCCAGCGCCCAGCGAGCGGGAGCGCAGCCAGTGGTATTTTCAGCGTTATGTATCCCATTTGCCGGCCGGAGGAGAGATCGTGCTTTTCGACCGCAGTTGGTACAACCGGGCAGGTGTTGAAAAAGTGATGGGGTTTTGCAACGAAGGTGAGTATGAAGAGTTTTTTCGTACCGTACCGGAATTCGAAAAGATGCTCATCCGCTCCGGCATCATTTTGATCAAGTACTGGTTTTCCATCACCGACGATGAACAGCATCTGCGTTTCCTGATGCGCATTCACGATCCCCTCAAACAGTGGAAATTGAGTCCGATGGACATGGAGTCACGCCGCTTGTGGGAGCAATACACCAAAGCCAAGGAGAAGATGCTAAAGCGCACCCACATCCCCGAAGCGCCCTGGTGGATCGTCGAAGCAGTAGACAAGAAAAAAGCGCGCCTCAACTGCATCCACCACTTCCTGAGCCAAGTGCCCTACGGCGAGATCGAGCGGGAAGAAGTCGTTTTGCCCAAGCGCGTCCATAACCCGGACTACCTGCGGCATCCGGTGCCGAAGGAGATGTTCGTGCCCGCTGTTTATTAGGGAAACGCTGAACAAGTATTGGTAGGGTGGATAAAACGCCGGAGGCGTGTATCCACCATTTTCCGGTGGATTCGCGCTACGCGCTTAATCCACCCTACAAAAAAGCGCATAACTATGCGACATATTATGCGCGACACAACACCATGCTTATCTTTTGGCTCTTTCCAATAGAAGCTCAAGCAAAGGGTTGCCTTGCCGTGAATTTTGCCTGGCCCCTCCGGCATGGGGTGCCCGCTCGGTCATGGCGGAAATTTTCAGGGTGTACAGATTTCGTCCGTTGATAACCAGCCCGAATGGGATATAAATCTCCTTGTTGCGGTTGAGAATGATGCGTTGCTTCAGGACGGAAGTGATGACTTGGGGAAGCTCGGCTTCAAATCCGTCATAACTGAGCTTTTGCGTGGAATCCAGTACGGAATAGGATGCGTCGAGTTGGGCTGAAATTCTTCCGTCTGCCTGAAATGTCGGCGTGACAGACAGTTGCAGCCCGGTGGTGACGGAGGAATAGATGCAATCCATCTGGCCGTTTGAAAGCCTCTGGCATGACGGAAAGCGCGCCTGCTGGGTGCGGTTCAATTGCACCGGGTTATTGTTTTGGGCATCCACCATATCATTGGAAATCACGCGCCCGGAGTCATCGGCCAAAACAACTGAGAAAGTTATCTGGCCGGGAAAGGGATCGGCGGCTTGCGCATTCAGCGCAACCGCACAGAAAAGAACCAGTAAAAGGACACGCATAAATTCTCCTTGAGCAAAAACGGACCCCTTGCGAGGCTGGGCGGGCATGTAGATTCGCTGGAAAACCGCTCGACACCCGCATGGTCGAAAGATAGCACGCCAAGCAGCGATTGCAAGCTCAAAAATGCACAGCCGGGCAATGAGGGATGGGGGCGGATGGGAACAGGTGGCCGCTCCTGAAGTCTTGCATGGTGTTGTCCGGTTTACGGCCGCCATCACCTCCATGCACCGTAAAGTTTTGCCGTTATTTGCCGATACTCATGTGTACCCGATGGCTATTCGGGCAGAATTAGAGGAGCAGCTGATATGAGCACAAAATTCATGATCGATGCGCATCAATATCGTTCTTTACACACGCAGTCCTTACACACGCTGTTTTTTCGGGACAACGCCGAAATAACGCTGGCGGAGTTCTACACGGCCTTTTTCCTGCGATTAAGAGGGAGATGAACGATGATTAGCGTATTGAGCCAGTGATATAAAAACGTGCCAGAGCTTGGCTATTGGCAAAGCCGGTAAAAGTAATATCAATAAATGCAGTTTGTTAAGGCTGGCGATCAGAATTACTGCTAATTAAATTTTTTATTCCGAGGGTGTCCTGGATTTTGTGTAAACGGAATTTTTAATGCTGCGGCATCCGTTCCTCGAACTGGATAGTAAAACGATTCAGCGCCGCTTTCCAGTCTCTTATCGGCATCGTCCATTTCCGGCTGAT
>JBAQCT010000099.1:0-22345 GCA_049294375.1 Gallionella sp.
ATCCGCGCTTTGGGACGGCATTTGGTGCGGGTGATCTGGGCTTTGGTGAAACAGGGGAAAATGTATGAATGCCGCGAAAAAGTCTCAAAAAGGACTTGAAAATTTAAGCGGGATGTTCAGCATCGCATTATTTTCGCGAGTAGCTTCGGGCCTCGATACGCTTTGCGTACCCCGTGCCGAGCCTGCCGAAGTATTGGTAGGGCATATGACCATGCGACATATTTACGAAACTGAATTACGGGTATCGCTTTTTTTCAAATACCCATCCATCGGAAATTTGTCCTGCGAACTGGTAAAATATCCATTTTATTTACGAGAAATCCCGATGAGCCTGATTCGCCCCTTTACCGGCCTGCGCCCCGCGCCGTCCCGCGCCGCCGAAATTGCCGCACCGCCCTACGATGTGCTTTCCACCGACGAGGCGCGTGTGCGCGCAAAAGGCAAGCAATGGAGTTTCCTGCACATTTCCAAACCGGAAATCGACCTGCCTACGGGTACTGATCCCTACGCGCCGGAGGTCTATGCCAAGGCAGCGGAGAACCTCAACAGGATGCTGGCGGAGAAAGTGCTGGTGCGCGATGCTGCTCCCTGCTATTACGTCTATCGGCTGGTCATGGGTAGCCACAGCCAGACTGGTCTGGTGGCAGCGGCTTCTGTGCCGGACTACGATACCAACCGCATCCGCAAGCACGAGTTCACCCGCCCCGATAAGGAGGACGACCGGGTGCGTCAGATCGATGCGCTCAATGCGCAGACCGGCCCGGTGTTGCTGGCTTATCCTGCCGCACCGCAGGTGGACAAGCTGCTGGAGCGCGCATCGGAAGGAATTCCCGACGCCGACGTGACCGCAGATGACGGCATTCGCCATACGCTGTGGGTGATCCGCGATGCGGCGACACTTGGCCAGTTGACCGTCGCGTTCGATGCGATGCATGCCCTCTATATCGCCGATGGGCATCATCGCTCTGCTGCCGCTTCGCGCATCGCCGCAGCGCGGCGTGCCGCCAATCCGAAACATGGCGGCGATGAGAGCTACAACTATTTCCTGTCCGTGATCTTTCCCCACCACCAGATGAAGATCATGGATTACAACCGCGTCATGGTCGATTTGAACGGCATGGATGCGGTGCAATTTTTGCAGCGCATCGGCGAGAATTTTTCGGTGCAGGCCAGCGCTACGCAGGTCAAGCCATCCAAGCCGGGCGAGTTCGGCCTTTATCTGCCGGGCCAGTGGCACCGCCTGCAGATCCGCGCCGATCTGATCCCCGCAAACGACCCGGTGGCGCGTCTCGACGTGAGCCTGCTGCAAAATTACCTGATCGCGCCGGTGCTCGGCATCACCGACCCGCGACGCGACAAGCGCATCGATTTTGTCGGCGGAATCCGGGGATTGCCGGAGCTGGAAAAGCGCGTTGACAGCGGGGAGATGGCTGCGGCTTTCTCGATGTTTGCGACACGCATGGAAGACCTGATGGCGGTTGCCGACGCCAACGAGGTGATGCCGCCGAAATCCACCTGGTTCGAGCCCAAGCTGGCGGACGGCATGGTGTCGCACGTGCTGGATTAGAAACCGCTGTAAATTGGTGGCTCTTTACAACGCGCAAATAAAGCCTTGTGCTCCTCTTCCTTCGGCGCTGAAAAATCTCCTGATGCACACATTGACATCAGCTTCAGTAATGTGCATGATAATGTACATCTATGTACAGGAGGCTTTATGCGGGAAGCTACGTTTACCGAGTTGCGCAATCACGCCAAGGACTACTTTGATGCTGTAGAAGGTGGAGATACGGTTCGCGTATTCCGCAACGGCAAACCTATCGCCGAAATTGTGCCTGTTCGTTCTGGGGTGCCCTCATGGAAAAAACAAACCGCGCCACTAACGATTAAGGGTTTGTCGTTGAGCCGCGAGATATTGGTTAGCCGGGAAGAATCGGTGTGAAAGTTTTTCTGGACACCTCCGCTTTTGCAAAGCGTTATGTTGCGGAGCCGGGGTTGGACAAGGTTATGAAGTTGTGCCAACAGGCAGACAATCTCGTCGTTAGTGTAATTTGCCTGCCAGAGCTGGTTTCCACGCTAGCGCGCCTTTTACGGGAAAAAAAACTCACTAAAGCGAATTACCGGAAGCTTAAAGGTAACGCGATGGCCGATCTGGCAGATGTCGATATTTGCCAGATTACACCGGGCATTCTGGTTTCAGTTATATCGCTGCTGGAGTTGAATCCGCTTCGTGCAATGGATGCCATTCATGTGGGTTGTGCGCTCGCCATCGAGCCTGACATATTTGTTTCAGCCGATCATCGACAACTTGCTGCGGCCCGAAAAGCCGGACTCAAGGTCGCCGATGTATCATGAGATGACGAAACCCCATATTTCATTTGGTTCTTCCGCCTTTGATGCGAATCACCTTTCGGGTGAAACTGCTGCTGTGGGAGCCAGATTCATCGAGCGATTGGCCAGGCAGTATTCGCGCGATAAATCGCGCTCCAGGGGGCAACTGCGGTTTTTAGATTCATTTCAACGCGTCGGAGAATCACATGAAAACGGAGCATAACGACATAAATCTACTGCGCGATTTTGGGGCAAGGTCGGGCAGTGCTCACGATCCTCAGATACCGCCGTGGAGGCTGTCTTATGTATAAAACCATCACAAGCTGGTTATTTGTTCTTGCAGTATTGTTCGCTTCCGCAGCCGAAGCGCAGCAAAACATCAATGGTTGCCTGATCAAGCGCAGGGCCAGTTGCCCCGGCGCCAACCTCTCCGGTGCCGATCTGACCAAGTCCAATTTGTCGAACTCCGACCTGTCGGGCGCCAACCTGTCGGGCGCCAACCTGAGTTTCGATAGAATCACCGAGGCCAACCTGACCAACGCGAATTTGTCCGGGGCAAACCTTGCGGGAACCATCCTGTCCGTAAGCTATATGAGCAATGCCAATTTGTCGCGCGCCAATCTCGACAAGGCCGATTTGTCGCAAACTACCCTGCCGGATGCCAACTTCAGGGAAGCCAGCCTCGCGGGCGCAAATTTATCCATGGCCAATCTCAAGGGCGCCGACCTGACTGGCGCCAACGCGAAAGGCGCGGTATTTGTCATGGCCAGCATGGCCAATGCCAATCTTACCCGCGCCGATCTTACGGAGGCGACGCTGGTCGGCGCCGATTTGCGCAACGCCATTCTGGACGGCACGAAATTCTGCAAAACCACCATGCCGGACAGAAGCATCAACAACAGCGGATGCCCAAAATAGACCCGGATGATTTCAGGGTTTTTCCACACGTTCATCCCAAATAATCCATTAAGCAAAATACCCCTCCCCCTTGCAGGGGGAGGGCTAGGGAGGGGGTGGAAACATGTACTTTCATCCCTATCCCCAACCCCTTTTCCGCAAGGGGAGAGGGGCTTTTGCTTGTTGCCCACCATTTTCGAAGGCACCCGCCCGGTTTTGTTTTGTTTCATTGACCGCTGTTCCGTTCGCGGGTAGGATTGCGCACTTTTTGCAGTTTAACGGGCCAGCACGATGCGCAAAAAATTAGTTGCCGGAAATTGGAAAATGTACGGAGGACTGGCCCGCAATGCCGAATTGCTGGATGCCGTACGCAGTGGCATGGGACAAATACAGGGTGTCGATTGCGCGGTTTGCGTGCCATTTCCCTATCTGTCGCAGGCGCAGCAGAAGCTGTCGGGCAGCAATGTCAGATGGGGTGCGCAAAATGTGCATCAACTGGATAAAGGGGCATTTACCGGCGAAGTATCCGCGACGATGTTGCGCGACTTCGGTTGCAGCTATGCGATCGTCGGGCACTCCGAGCGCCGCGCTTATTATGGCGAGGATAGCCATCTGGTTGCCGAGAAATTTCTGGCTGCACAGCAGGCAGGTATTACCCCTATTTTATGTGTGGGTGAAACGCTGGAGCAGCGCGAAGGCGGAATTACCGAAAGTGTGGTTGCCGGGCAACTGGATGCATTGATCCAACGGGGTGGCGTGCAGGCATTGCAAAACGGGGTAATAGCTTATGAACCGGTGTGGGCGATCGGCACCGGCAAAACGGCCACATCGGAGCAGGCGCAAGCGATCCATGCATTTATCCGTCAGCGGATCGCTTCCCTAGATGGTCAAGTTGCCGCAAAGTTATGTATACTTTACGGCGGCAGCGTGAAGGCGAATAACGCGGCGGAGCTGTTTGCGATGCCGGATATTGATGGCGGTTTAATTGGCGGCGCTGCTCTTGTAGCGGATGATTTTCTGGCGATCTGCCGCGCGGGTGCCAGGACATAAGGTTTTTCGTTTCGGATTGAATTTGTTTTTTTGGAGTAGTGTGTGGAAACATTAGTTTGGGTAGTACATGTTATAACGGCTGTGGTGTTGATCGGGCTGGTGCTGATGCAGCATGGCAAGGGCGCCGACATGGGCGCCGCATTTGGAACCGGTTCGGCAGGCAGCCTGTTCGGCTCCAGCGGCTCCGCGAATTTTCTCAGCCGCAGCACGGCAGTCGCTGCGACGTTGTTTTTTATCACCAGTTTGGCGCTGACTTATATATATGCCCACCCCGCGCAGCAGCAGGGCGTGATGGACAAAGTAAAACCTTCTTCCGTTAAGACGGCTCCGGTTACCCCCGTAGCGCCACCCGCATCCGATTCCAAATCCGGGGAGATCCCGAAATAATTTTGCCAAAATAAATAATATTGCAGTAGCATTGCCGATGTGGTGAAATTGGTAGACACGCTATCTTGAGGGGGTAGTGGCGCAAGCCGTAGCAGTTCGAGTCTGCTCATCGGCACCAGAATAAACGTATAGAATAAATATAAATAAGTAGTTGGCGCAATAGACTGCCGACACAACAAGACAATAATAAAGTGATCCCGTAAGAACCGGCGAATCACGACAGATCCAGGGGGAAGCTCAATGTTGGAAAATTATTTTCCGGTGCTGCTGTTTATCTTGATTGGCATCGTGATGGGTGTAGCCCCTGTGGTATTGGGCAAGCTGGTATCGCCCAATCGCCCGGACAGCAAAAAAAATTCTCCCTATGAATGCGGCTTTGAAGCATTCGAAGATGCGCGCATGAAGTTCGATGTGCGCTATTACCTCGGTGCCATCCTGTTCATCCTGTTCGACCTTGAAATCGCCTTTCTCTTTCCCTGGGCAGTGGTGCTCAAGGAAATTGGCACCTTCGGTTTCGTTTCCATGATGATATTTCTGGCTATTCTCGTGGTTGGTTTTATCTACGAATGGATGAGGGGGGCGCTGGAATGGGAATAGAAGGAATTCTGGAAAAGGGTGTCGTCACCACGACGCTCGACACTATCATCAATTACACCCGAACCGGGTCGCTGTGGCCGATGACCTTCGGGCTGGCCTGTTGCGCGGTGGAAATGATGCATGCCGGCGCGGCGCGTTATGATCTGGATCGTTTCGGCGTGGTATTCCGCCCCAGCCCGCGCCAGTCGGATGTGATGGTGGTGGCCGGTACGCTATGCAACAAGATGGCACCGGCGTTGCGCAAGGTGTACGACCAGATGGCCGAGCCGCGCTGGGTGATCTCGATGGGTTCCTGCGCGAACGGCGGTGGCTATTACCACTATTCCTATTCGGTGGTGCGCGGCTGCGACCGCATCGTGCCGGTAGACGTGTACGTGCCGGGTTGCCCGCCGACCGCCGAAGCGCTGCTGTATGGCGTCATCCAGTTGCAAAACAAGATCAAACGAACCAATACCATTGCACGGTAAATAAATTATGGCTGCTGATTTGAGTACATTGCGTACCAGCCTGACGGGTTTGCTTGGCGACAAGCTGGCCGGGATGGAGGAAAGGCTGGGCGAGTTGACCGTGGTGGTCAAGGCTAGCGGCATGCTGGATTCGCTGACGCGCCTGCGCGATGCGGCGGGCTTCGAGCAGATGATCGACCTGTGTGGCGTGGATTACTCTACCTATGGCGAAGGAGCCTGGGAGGGCAAGCGTTTTGCGCTGGTCTATCACCTCTTGTCGGTGACGCATAACGCGCGCTTGAGGGTGCGCATCTTTGCCGAGGACGACGATTTTCCGGTGCTGGAATCCGTGACGGATATCTGGCCATGCGCAAACTGGTATGAACGCGAAGCCTTCGACCTGTACGGCATCGTGTTTACCGGACACCCCGACCTGCGCCGCATCCTGACCGACTACGGTTTTGTCGGCAACCCGTTCCGCAAGGATTTCCCGCTATCCGGCCATGTGGAAATGCGCTACGACCCGGAACAGCAGCGCGTAATCTATCAGCCGGTATCGGTCGAGCCGCGCGAAGTGACACCGCGCATCATGCGTGAAGAAAACTACGGTCGCGTTTGAGGACAACCATGGCAGAGATAAAAAACTACACCATGAATTTTGGCCCGCAGCATCCCTCTGCACATGGTGTGTTGCGCCTCGTGCTGGAGCTGGACGGCGAAGTTATCCAGCGTGCCGACCCTCACATCGGGCTGCTGCACCGCGCCACCGAGAAACTGGCCGAGCACAAGACTTTTCTGCAGGGGCTACCTTACATGGATCGGCTCGATTACGTTTCGATGCTGTGCAACGAGCATGCCTATGTGATGGCGGTCGAGAAGCTGGCAGGCATCGAGGTGCCGCTGCGCGCACAATATATCCGCGTGATGTACGACGAAATCACGCGCATCCTGAACCACCTGCTGTGGCTCGGCGCGCACGGGCTGGACATCGGTGCGATGACCGTTTTCCTGTACTGTTTCCGCGAACGCGAGGATTTGTTCGACGCCTACGAGGCAGTATCGGGCGCGCGCATGCACGCGGCCTATTACCGGCCGGGCGGCGTATATCGCGATCTGCCGGATACCATGCCGCAATACCAGCCATCGAAGATACATAACGCCGCTGCGGTGAAGAAACTCAACGAGAACCGCCAGGGATCGCTGCTCGATTTCCTGGAAGACTTCACCAATCGCTTCCCGACCTACATCGATGAATATGAAACGCTGCTGACCGACAACCGTATCTGGAAGCAGCGCACCGTCGGTATTGGCGTAGTCTCGCCGGAGCGGGCATTGGCGCTCGGGCTTACCGGCCCGATGCTGCGCGGCTCCGGCGTGGAATGGGACTTGCGAAAGAAACAGCCCTATGAGGTCTACGACCGCCTGGACTTCGATATTCCGGTCGGAACCAACGGCGACTCCTATGACCGATACCTGGTGCGTGTCGAGGAATTGCGCCAGTCCAACCGCATCGTCAAGCAATGTATCGAATGGCTGCGCAATAATCCCGGCCCGGTGATGTCGGACAATCTCAAGTTCTCTCCTCCCAAACGCGAGGCGATGAAGCAGAACATGGAGGAGTTGATCCATCACTTCAAGCTGTTCAGCGAAGGCATGCATGTACCGGCTGGCGAGGCCTATGCGGCGGTGGAGCACCCCAAGGGGGAGTTTGGAATTTACCTGATTGCAGACGGTGCGAACAAGCCCTACCGCATGAAAATCCGCGCGCCCGGATTTGCCCATATGGCGGCGCTGGACGAGATGTGCCGCGGGCACATGATCGCCGATGTGGTGACCATCATCGGCACGCAAGATATAGTTTTTGGCGAGGTTGACCGCTAATGGATACCTCTAAAAACCCAAATTTCATCCCAACTGCGGTGTTGCGAAGAAATTTTCTTGCTTACATATATCCCATATGCGGCGCGGCGAAAATTTATTCGCGCCTTGCATTTGGGCGAACTTTGTATTTTTAGAGGCATCCATTCAAATGTTATCCGAACAAATACAAGCCAAAATCAACCGCGAGTTGAAGAAATATCCCGCAGACCAGAAACAGTCTGCGGTGATGTCTGCCTTGCGTTTCGTGCAGGACGAAAAGGGCTGGATTTCAACCGACGACATAGCCGATGTCGCGGCCTACCTCGGCATGGCGAAGATGGCGGTATATGAAGTGGCGACCTTCTACCACATGTACAACCTCAAACCCATGGGCAAGCATACCCTCACCGTGTGCACCAATCTGCCCTGCACGCTGGGCGGGGCCGAAGATACGGTGGCTTACCTGAAATCGAGGCTGGGTATCGGGCTGGGCGAAGTGACGCCGGACGGGAAGTACGGCCTGCGCGAAGGAGAATGCATGGGAGCTTGCAAGGATGCGCCGCTGTTTACCGTGGACAACAAGAAACTTTGCGGCCGTTTGAGCAAAGAGAAGATCGATCAAATCCTGGCGGGATTGGACCAATCATGAGAGGCCCGGTCATTCTTACCACGATGGATTTCGACCAGCCTTGGACGCTGGAAAACTATCTCAAGGTTGGCGGCTACCAAGCGTTGCGCAAGGTGCTGACCGAAAAAATGTCGCCCGATTCGATCATCGCCGAGGTCAAGCTGTCGGCTTTGCGCGGGCGCGGCGGTGCGGGCTTCCCGACCGGGCTGAAATGGAGTTTCATGCCCAAGAATTACAACGGCGACAAGTATATCGTCTGCAATTCGGATGAAGGCGAACCGGGCACTTGCAAGGACTGGGACATCCTGCGCTACAACCCTCATCTGCTCATCGAGGGCATGGCGATCGGCGCCTATGCGATGGGCGTCAGGACCGGCTACAACTACATACACGGCGAAATCTTCGAAGCCTACGAGCGCATGGAAGAAGCCTGCGAGATCGCGCGCGCGGCCGGATATCTGGGCGACAACATTCTGGGCACGGACTTCTGCTTCGATCTGCACAACCATCTGGGTTACGGCGCCTACATCTGCGGCGAAGAAACTGCCCTGCTGGAATCCATCGAAGGCAAGAAAGGCCAGCCGCGCTTCAAGCCTCCCTTTCCCGCGACTTTTGGCCTGTACGGCAAACCGACCACCATCAACAACACCGAAACCTTTTCCAGCATCCCCTACATCATTCGGGAGGGCGGGCAGAAATTCCTTGAATTGGGCAAACCCAACAACGGCGGCACCAAGCTGTTTTCCGTGTCCGGCCATGTGAACAACCCCGGCAATTTCGAAATACCGATGGGCACGCCGTTCAGCGAACTGCTGAAAATGGCGGGCGGGGTGCGCAACGGGCACACGCTGAAGGCGGTGATTCCCGGCGGTTCGTCGATGCCGGTGCTGCCTGCCGAAACGATGATGGGGCTGACCATGGATTACGACACCATCCAGAAAGCCGGTTCCGGCCTGGGCAGCGGCGCGGTGATCGTGATGGACGAGACGACCTGCATGGTGCGCGCGCTGGAGCGTCTGTCTTATTTCTATCACGAGGAATCCTGCGGCCAGTGCACCCCGTGCCGCGAAGGAAGCGGCTGGCTGTACCGCATCGTGCATCGCATCGAGCATGGCGAAGGGCGCAAGGAAGATCTGGATCTGCTGTTGAGCGTGTGCGACAACCTTGCCGGACGCACCATTTGTGCCTTGGGCGAGGCATCGGTTTGGCCGGTGCAGGGGATGCTCAGGCATTTCCGCGACGAATTTGAATATCACATCGAACACAAGCGTTGCTTGGTGTAGCTGACGGGTCAGGTGAGCAATGATCAACATTGAAATTGACGGCAAGCAGATCGAAACCGCGCGCGGTTCCACAGTGATGGATGCAGCGCAGAAGGCGGGCATTCATATTCCGCATTTTTGCTACCACAAAAAACTGTCCATCGCGGCCAGTTGCCGCATGTGTCTGGTCGAAGTCGAAAAGGCGCCCAAGCCGCTGCCCGCCTGCGCGACACCGGCCGCCGATGGCATGAAAGTTCGCACCCATTCGGTGAACGCGGCCAAGGCGCAGAAGGGCGTGATGGAATTTCTGCTGATCAACCATCCGCTGGATTGCCCGATTTGCGATCAAGGCGGCGAATGCATGCTGCAGGATGTGGCGATGGGTTATGGTGGGACGGCGTCGCGCTACACCGAGGAAAAACGCATCGTCGTGCAAAAGGATATCGGTTCGCTGATCTCCACGAAGGAGATGAGCCGCTGCATCCAGTGTACACGCTGCGTGCGCTTCGGCCAGGAAATCGCGGGCATGATGGAGCTGGGCATGGCATACCGTAGCGAGCATGCCCAAATCATGAGCTTCGTCGACAGTTCGGTGGATTCGGAGCTGTCCGGCAACATGATCGACCTGTGCCCGGTCGGCGCATTGACCAGCAAGCCGTTCCGCTACTCGGCGCGCAGTTGGGAATTGTCGCGGCGCAAGTCGGTCAGCCCGCACGACGGCCTGGGATCAAACTTGGCAGTACAGGTAAAAAACAACAAGGTGATGCGTGTCACGCCCATCGAGAACGAGGCCGTCAACGAATGCTGGATCTCCGACAAGGACAGGTTCAGCTATGAAGGGCTGAATTCGCCGGAGCGGCTGACCAAACCGATGCTCAAGCAGGACGGCAAATGGTTGGAAGTCGAATGGCAGACCGCGCTGGAATATGTGGCGAACGGCCTGCGCTGTGTCACTAAAGATAATGGAGCAGATCAGGTTGCCGCATTGGCGACGCCGCACAGCACACTGGAAGAACTCTACCTGCTGCAAAAACTGATGCGCGGTATCGGCAGCGGCAATGTGGATTTCCGTTTACGCCAGTCTGATTTTTCTTCCGATGGCAAACAGCAAGGTGCTCCGTGGCTGGGTATGCCGGTTGCCGACATCAATACCCTTGACCGCTTGCTGATCGTCGGCAGCTTCCTGCGCAAGGATCATCCGCTGCTGGCGCACCGCGTACGCCAGGCAGTCAAGAAGGGCGCACAGGCGAATATTGTCCATGCCAGCGATGACGACCTGCTGATGCCGGTCGCCAACAAAGCCATTGTCGCTCCAGATGAGCTGGCGAGTATGCTGGCGCAAATCCTGAAGGCGCTGATTGCGGAAAAACAGGTGACGCCGGATGCATCCACGCAAGGCATCCAGATAAGCGGCACTGCCGCCGCAATTGCAAAAAGCCTGGCGGGCGGTGAGCGCGTTGCAGTACTGCTCGGCAATTTCGCACAGCAGCATCCGCAGGCGGCGCAACTCACCTTGCTGGCTGAGCGGATCGCCGCGTTGTGCGGCGCAAAATTCGGCTTCCTCGGCGAGGCGGCCAATAGCGTCGGCGGTTACCTCGCCGGAGCGGTGCCTTTCGACACAGCCAACGGAGAACAGGCCGTGCAGGGCATGAATGCCGCGCAGATGTTGGTATCGCCGCGCAAGGCGTACCTGCTGCTGAATGTTGAACCGGAACTGGACATGCACAACCCGCAACAGGCGATGGCTGCAATGCGTGCCGCCGACATGGTGGTGGCCTTGTCCGCCTACAAACATCACGCGGCGGACTATGCCGATGTGCAGTTGCCTATCGCGCCGTTTACCGAAACATCGGGAACGTTCGTCAACACCGAAGGGCGCGTGCAAAGCTTCAAGGGGGCGGTGAAACCTCTCGGCGAGGCTCGCCCGGCGTGGAAAGTGCTGCGCGTATTGGGCAATATGCTCGGTATACAGGGTTTTGATTACGACTCCAGCGAAGCGGTGCGCGATGAAGCGCTGGCCGGTGTGGATGTGGCAAGTAAATTGAACAATACCCTGAACGAAAACGTAGGTCGGGCTTCGCCCGACATGGTGGGCGGAGCCCACCCTACCAAGGCTCCGGGTTTGCAGCGTGTCGCGGATGTGCCGATCTATTCGGTTGATGCCATAGTCAGGCGCGCCGTATCCCTGCAAAAGACGCACGATGCCGCGATCCCGTGCGTGATACTGCATAGCAGTGAATTGCAGAAATTGGGTGTACGGCCTGGTGACTCCGTCAAGGTCAGTCAAGGCAACGCCAGCGTGCGCCTGACGGTGCAGGCGAGCGACCAACAGCCGGCGCACACCGCGCGTGTGGCGGCGGGACACCCGGCTACCGCTGAATTGGGCGCGATGTTTGGAACGATTACTGTGGAACCGATAACAGGGGAACGGGCATGATGGAGTTGCTGCAAACTTTGCAACAGGCCGGGCTCGATCTGCTCGGACCGGTTTGGCTGCCGGTGTGGACGGCAGTGAAAATTCTGGTCATCGTCGTGCCGATCATGCTCACGGTTGCTTACCTGACGCTGGCGGAGCGCAAGGTCATCGGCTATATGCAGATACGCATCGGCCCGAACCGCGTCGGCCCTTATGGTTTGCTGCAACCGCTCGCCGACGGCGTGAAATTGCTGTTCAAGGAAATCATCGTTCCGACCAAATCGAACAAATTCCTGTTCATTCTGGCACCCATCCTGGGACTTGCGCCGTCTCTGGCAGCTTGGGCCGTAATCCCGTTCAGCGAAGGGATGGCGCTGGCCAATCTTAACGCCGGCCTGCTGTATCTTCTGGCGATGACCTCGATGGCGGTGTATGGCATCATCATCGCCGGCTGGGCATCCAATTCCAAGTATGCGTTTCTCGGCGCGGTGCGCTCCGCCGCACAGATCGTATCCTATGAAATCGCGATGGGTTTCGCGCTGGTATGCGTGCTGATGGCCTCGCAGAGCATGAACCTCGGCGACATCGTCAAGGGGCAACAGGGCGGGCATGGCTTGCTGGACTGGTATTTCATTCCGCTGTTCCCGATGTTCCTCGTGTACCTGATTTCCGGCGTGGCGGAGACCAACCGCGCGCCATTCGACATGGCCGAGGGCGAGTCGGAAATCGTCGCCGGTTTCCATGTGGAGTATTCCGGCATGGCGTTCGCGCTGTTCTTCTTGGCCGAATACGCCAACATGATCCTGATCGCCTTCCTGACAGCAGTCATGTTCCTGGGCGGATGGTTGTCGCCCGTGCCGTTCCTGCCGGACAGTTTCGTCTGGCTGCTCGCCAAGGCCTCATTCTTCCTGTTCCTGTTCCTGTGGTTCCGCGCGACCTTTCCGCGTTACCGCTATGACCAACTGATGCGGCTTGGCTGGAAAGTATTCATCCCGCTCACCATCATCTGGGTGGTAGTGGTTGCCATATGGATGCAAACCCCGCTGTGGGTCTGGTAAGTGGGGAAACGGATATGGAAAAAATAACAAACTTCTTCAAGACGTTCCTGCTCTATGAGCTGGTCAAGGGCATGGCCTTGACCGGGCGCTATTTCTTCGCGCGCAAGATCACCGTGCAGTACCCCGAAGAGAAGACCCCGCAGAGTTTCCGGTTCCGCGGGCTGCACGCGCAGCGACGCTACCCTAACGGCGAAGAACGCTGTATCGGTTGCAAGCTGTGCGAGGCGATCTGTCCGGCGCTGGCGATCAAAATAGAACTGGCGGAGCGCGAGGACGGGACACGGCGCACCACGCAATACGACATCGACCTGACCAAGTGTATCTTCTGCGGTTTTTGCGAAGAATCCTGTCCGGTAGACGCCATTGTGGAAACACGTGTGTTCGAATACCACGGCGAAAAACGCGGCGACCTGTATTACACCAAGCCTATGCTGCTGGCGAACGGCGACAAACATGAAGAGCAAATCGCCAAAGATCGCTTGGCGGATGCAAAGTACCGATAAGAGGGCAGCCTGATGAATTTCGAGACCATCGTGTTTTATATGTTTTCCGCGCTGATCGTGTTCGCGGGATGGCGCGTGATCACCGCGCGCAACCCGGTGCATGCGGTGCTGTTCTTGGTATTGACGTTCGTCAGTTGCGCGGGCATCTGGATATTGCTGGAAGCGGAGTTTCTCGCCATCACGCTGGTGCTGGTCTATGTCGGCGCGGTGATGGTGCTGTTCCTGTTCGTGGTGATGATGCTGGACATCAACCTGGTCCAGTTGCGCAAGGACTTCTGGCGCTATCTGCCGTTCGGTGCGGCATTGGCCGGCCTGATGGCGTACGAGATGATCTGGGTGCTGGGTTCCACCGAGACACCGGCCGGCAAGACGGCCATCAAGCATGCGGCCGATTACAGCAATACCAAGGAATTGGGGCGCCTGATTTACACCGATTACGTTTATCCGTTCGAGATTGCCGCAGTGATCCTGCTGGTGGCGATGGTGGCGGCGATCGCGCTAACCTTGCGCCGCCGCAAAGATTCCAAGTCTCAGGTGATAGCCGACCAGGTTGCAACCAAAAAGGCGGATCGCCTGCGCATCGTGAAGATGCAGGCCGAGCGCAGCGATCCGGCGGCAAACCCATTAGGGGAGCAAAAATAACATGTTGACCCTTTCACATTATCTGGTGCTGAGCGCCGTGCTGTTTGCCATCGGCGTGGTCGGTATCTTCCTGAATCGCAAAAACCTGATCGTGCTGCTGATGGCGATCGAGATGATGCTGCTGGCGGTGAACACCAATTTCGTGGCGTTCTCGCATTATTTGAACGATACCGCCGGACAGATTTTTGTATTCTTCATCATGACCGTGGCCGCCGCCGAAGCCGCCATCGGTTTGGCGATACTGGTGGTGCTGTTCCGTAACCTGAACACCATCAACGTTGAAGATATAGACAGTTTGAAAGGATGAAGCAGTTAAAGGCAGTCGTTAGTCGTCAGTAGTTAGTTAAAACCGTGTAGCGACAACGCCAACTAACGTCTAACGACCAACGACTAATAACCAAAGGTTTCGATATGAGTATGCAAAATCTATATCTGCTTGTCCCCATGGCCCCGCTGGTCGGGGCGATTTTCGTCGGCCTGTTCGGCAAGTGCATGGATCGCGCATGGTCGCATCGCATCACCATCGCACTGGTGGCGGTGTCGTTTTTTGCATCGCTGTCGATTTTCAACGATGTGCTTGCAGGTAATGTGTTCAATGGTGCGGTTTACACCTGGTTGACTTCCGGCGATACCAGCTTCCAGGTGGGTTTCTTGATTGACAGGCTCACCGTCACGATGATGCTGGTGGTGACTTTTGTTTCATTGATGGTGCATATCTATACCATCGGTTATATGGATGAAGACCCCGGCTACCAGCGTTTCTTCAGCTATATCTCCCTGTTCACTTTCTCCATGCTGATGCTGGTGATGGCCAACAACTTCTTGCAGCTGTTCTTCGGCTGGGAGGCGGTGGGGCTGGTTTCCTACTTGCTGATCGGCTTCTGGTACAAGAAGGATACGGCGATCTATGCCAACCTCAAGGCTTTCTTGGTGAACCGCGTCGGAGATTTCGGTTTCCTGCTCGGCATCGCTCTGGTGCTGATGGTGTTCGGTACGTTGCAATATGACGCCGTATTTGCCAATGCAGCCAGCCATGCCAAGGATATCGCGCCGATTCCCTGCGTATCGTGGAACATGATGACCGCGATCTGCATCCTGCTGTTCATCGGCGCGATGGGCAAGTCGGCGCAGTTCCCGCTGCATGTCTGGTTGCCGGACTCGATGGAAGGCCCTACGCCGATCTCCGCGTTGATCCACGCCGCGACCATGGTGACCGCCGGTATTTTCATGGTAGCGCGCATGTCGCCGCTGTTCGAACTGTCCGAAACCGCGCTGTCCTTTGTCATGGTCATCGGCGCGATCACCGCACTGTTCATGGGTTTTCTCGGCATCATCCAGAACGACATCAAGCGCGTGGTGGCCTATTCCACCTTGTCGCAGCTCGGCTACATGACCGTGGCGCTCGGCGCATCCGCTTACTCGGTGGCGATCTTCCACCTGATGACCCATGCGTTCTTCAAGGCGCTGCTGTTCCTGGCCGCCGGTTCCGTGATCATCGCCATGCACCACAACCAGGATATCCGCTACATGGGCGGCCTGAAGAAATACATGCCGATCACATGGATCACCTCGCTGATCGGCTCGCTGGCGCTGATCGGCACACCGTTTTTCTCCGGCTTCTATTCCAAGGAAAGCATCATCGAAGCCGTAAAATTCTCGAACTTGCCCGGCTCCGGCTTCGCCTACTTCGCGGTAGTGGCCGGGGTGTTCGTCACCGCCTTTTATTCGTTTCGCATGTATTTCCTGGTGTTCCACGGCAACGAGCGGTATGACGAAGCGCCGCACGATGACCACCATGCCGACGCACATGCACATGATGACCATGCTGCGGCGAGCGACGCACATGACGATCATGGCCACCACGGCGGCAAACCGCACGAAACGCCATGGGTAGTTACACTGCCGCTGATCCTGCTGGCGATCCCTTCGATAGGAATAGGCTATATCACCTTCGAACCGATGTTGCACAGAGGTTATTTTGGTGATGCGATTTTTGTTGCCGTGAATCATTCCATGGTAACGCTCGCGGGATTGGCGCATCACGAGATAATTGAGCATCCGCTCACCATGGCCATGCACGCGTTGGGCACACTGCCTTTCTGGCTGGCGGTAGCCGGTGTGGCGAGCGCGGCATTCTTTTACCTGAAGCGCCCGGACATCCCGGCGCTGATCCAGAAGAAATTCCAGTTCATCTATACATTGCTCGACAACAAGTACTACTTCGACCGCTTCAACGACTGGTTCTTTGCGGGCGGGGCGCGTGGCACGAGCCGTTTCCTGTGGACTTTCGGCGACGTGAAGCTGATCGACGGATTGATGGTGAACGGCACGGCGAAACTGGTGGGAATGTTCTCCGGCGCAATCCGGCATCTCCAGTCCGGCTATATTTACCACTATGCATTTTCCATGATCATCGGCGTGTTCGTGCTGCTGAGCATGCGGAACTGGTTTTAAAAGTGGGGAGTGAGGAGCGGATAGTGAGGAGTGGGGAAAGGGGTTTCCCACTATCCACTTTCTACTTCCCACTTCCCAAAAATTAAAGGAACAAGCATGATTTTTGGATTACCGATAATTAGCGTAGCGATCTGGTTGCCGATCATTTTCGGCATACTGGTGTTGGCTACCGGTGGCGACAAGAATGCCCCGCTGGCACGCGCCATTGCCATGGTCGGTTCTGTACTCGGCTTTCTGGTGACGATTCCGCTGTATACCGGTTTTGCGCACGACACCTCACAGATGCAGTTCGTCGAGTTGCATGACTGGATCGCACGCTTCAACATCCATTACCACTTGGGCGTGGACGGCATCTCGGTGCTGTTCATCCTGCTCACCGCTTTCTTTACGCCCATCGTGGTGCTGGCCGGATGGCAGGTGATCGAGAAGCGCGTCGCGCAATACATGGCATCTTTCCTGATCATGTCAGGCGTCATGATCGGCGTGTTCGCCGCGCTCGACGCCATTCTGTTCTACGTGTTCTGGGAAGCCATGCTGATCCCGATGTTCCTGATCATCGGCGTATGGGGCGGGCAGAACCGCGTATATGCGGCGGTCAAGTTCTTCCTCTACACCCTGCTCGGTTCGCTGCTGATGCTGGTGGCGTTGATTTACCTGTACAACCAAGTCCCGGGCGGCAGTTTCGCGATTCTCGATTTCCACCAAGTCGCGATCCCGATGACCGCGCAGATATTGATCTTCATCGCGTTCTTCTTCGCCTTCGCGGTGAAAGTGCCGATGTTCCCGGTGCATACCTGGTTGCCGGATGCACACGTGGAAGCGCCAACCGGCGGCTCGGTTATTCTGGCGGCGATCATGCTGAAGGTGGGTGCCTACGGCTTCCTGCGTTTCTCCATACCCATCGTGCCGGATGCCAGCCATAAACTCGCCGGTGTGATGATCGCACTGTCGCTGATCGCGGTGGTATACATCGGCCTGGTGGCGCTGATCCAGAGCGACATGAAAAAACTGGTAGCGTACTCGTCGATATCGCACATGGGTTTCGTCACGCTGGGCATTTTCATTTTCAACGCTTACGGCATGGAAGGCGCATTGCTGCAGATGATTTCGCATGGCTTCATATCCGGTGCGCTGTTCCTGTGCGTCGGCGTGCTGTATGACCGGATGCATTCGCGCAACATTGCCGATTATGGCGGTGTGGTCAACACCATGCCGGTATTTGCCGCATTCTTCATGCTGTTTGCAATGGCCAACAGCGGCCTGCCCGGCACCAGCGGATTCGTCGGCGAATTCACGGTAATCCTCGGCGCGATGAAAGCGAATTTCTGGTACGCCTTCGCCGCCGCGACCACGCTGATTTTCGGCGCGGCTTACACGTTGTGGATGTACAAGCGCGTGATCTTCGGTGCAGTGGCCAACTCCCATGTCGCCGAACTCACCGACCTGACCTTGCGCGAGAAAACGATCATGACGATCCTGGCAGTTACGGTGCTTGGCATGGGGCTGTATCCCCTGCCGTTTAGCGAAATCATGCACGCGTCGGTAAACGACCTGCTGGTGCATGTTGCGCAATCCAAACTGCCGTGAGACAGCGTGTAGCTTACGGTAGCTGGTAGCAAACTCGCTTGGCTACTCGCTACGGGCTACAGGCTACCAGCAAAAAACAGCAACTGATTTTGAGGTGTATATGGATTTGATGACTAATTTGATGCCAGCCGCAGCAGAAACCTTCCTGCTGGTTATGGTATGCGTGATCCTGATTGCCGATTTGCTGATCAGACAAAGCGACAGACTGGTCACCTACATGCTGGTGCAGCTCACCTTGCTGGGCTGCTCGCTGATTACCGTCAGCACACATGAAAATGGTGTGACACATGCCTTCAATAACATGTTTGTGGATGACCTGATGTCGGACGTGCTGAAGCTGCTGACCTACCTGGCGATGTCGATGATGCTGGTATATTCGCGCCAATATCTCACCGTGCGCGGCCTGTTCAGCGGTGAATTCATGGCGCTGGCCCTGTTCGCGATGCTCGGCATGATGGTGATGATTTCCGCCAATCACTTCCTCACCCTATACCTCGGTCTGGAGCTGCTATCCCTGAGCCTTTACGCGATGGTCGCCCTGCAACGCGACTCGGCTATCGCCACCGAAGCGGCGATGAAATACTTCATTCTCGGCGCACTGGCTTCCGGCCTGCTGTTATATGGCATGTCCATGTTGTATGGCGCGACCGGATCGCTGGAACTGGGTGCAGTCGCAAACGCTATCCAGTCGGGCGCTGCGGACAAGAGCCTGCTGGTGTTCGGCCTGGTGTTCGTCGTCTCCGGCCTGGCTTTCAAGCTCGGCGTGGTGCCGTTCCATATGTGGGTGCCGGACGTGTACCACGGCGCGCCTACCGCGATGACCATGCTGATCGGCTCTGCGCCAAAATTTGCCGCTTTTGCCTTCGTTGTGCGCATCCTGGTCGAAGGGCTGCAACCGCTGGTACAGCACTGGTCAGGCATGCTGATCATCCTCGCCGTTGCCTCGATGGGTCTCGGCAACATCACCGCGATCGCGCAGACCAACCTCAAGCGCATGTTTGCCTATTCCACCATTTCACACATGGGTTTCATGCTGCTCGGCCTGCTTAGCGGCGGTATCGAAGGCTACGGGGCGGCCATGTTCTACACGGTGGTTTATGTGCTGATGTCGCTGGGCGCGTTCGGCATGATCATGCTGTTGTCGCGCGAAGGCTTCGAGGCCGATACCCTCAACGACTTCAAGGGGCTCAACCAGCGCAGCCCGTGGCTCGCCTTCCTGATGCTGTTGCTGATGTTCTCCATGGCCGGCGTGCCACCGACTGTCGGTTTTTACGCCAAATTTTCCGTGCTGAACGCCGTGGTTCAGGCTGGTCATATTTGGTTGGCGGTGGTGGCTGTACTGTTCTCGCTGATCGGCGCGTTCTACTACCTGCGTATCGTGAAGCTGATGTACTTCGATACACCTGAGAGCCACACACCGATTACCGTCGGACAAGACACCGCGCTGCTGTTGAGTATCAACAGCCTGGGCGTATTGCTGCTCGGTTTGCTGCCCGGCGCACTGATGTCGATTTGCGCCGTATCGATGCAGCAATCCTTCTTGCTGCAGCATTAAACCCGAATCGCAGTTGTCGGAACCCAGCTTTCGATAGGCGATATAGCGGGCGTATCGAAGGATTGGTATCGCCCGACTGCGGTTTTCGGGATAATTCGCACTGCATAATAACTTCCCATTCCAATCAAGATGAACCATGACGCTTTTAATGGCGATGCAGACGGCATTTGTGCGTTGCACCAACTGAGACTCGCTTTTCCAGCAGCAAACAACCTTGTCACCGGCACCAAGCGCGAAATCGATTTGCTCAAACGCGTCGAGGCCGGTTCCGGCGACGAGGTGACCGTGCTCGACCTGGCCTTGAGCAATAACCGGGATGCCTTGCTGGCGATGCTCGAAAAGGGGGCAAAGGTCAAATATTTCGACCATCATGTTTCGGAGAATATTCCCGATCACCAGAACTTGACCGCAATGATCGACACCAGCCCGGATGTTTGCACCAGCCTGCTGGTAAACCGCTATCTCGACAGCAAGTATCTGGTCTGGGCGGTCATCGGCGCGTTCGGCGACAACCTCCATGAAGCCGCATACGAAGCCGCTAGACCGCTCGGCCTCAAGCCCCAACAACTTGCCACGCTGCGCGAACTGGGCGAATGCATCAACTACAACAGCTATGGCGAGTCGGTGGAAGACCTGCATTTCCACCCGGCGGAGCTGTATCGCATCCTGCACCAGCACAAGAGCCCGTTTGTCTTTATAAACGAAAACGGCATTTTTGAGATACTGAAGCAGGGATATGCCGAGGATATGGCGCTCGCCCGCGCCATTCGCCCGGAGCATGAAACCCCGGGCGGCGCGGTTTACATCCTTCCCGCCAAACCGTGGAGCCGCCGCGTGAGCGGCGCTTTCGGCAACATCCTCGCCAGCGCATCTCCCGGCCGGGCACATGCCGTGTTGACGCAGCGCCGTGACGGCGCTTTCGTGGTCAGCGTGCGTGCTCCGCAGTCCATCCGTAGCGGTGCCGACACACTGTGCTCCCGCTTTGCAACCGGAGGCGGCAGGAAAGGGGCGGCGGGAATCAATCTGCTTCCGGAAAACGAATTGCCGCGATTCATGCAGGCATTCGACGAAGTATTTTCTGCCGCATCGTAATGCCGATTCCCGGCTGAAACGGCAGCATCGCAAATATGAAACATGATTAGCTACAAAGTTCAGCCGACTGTTAGCCCCAAGTAGTAATGTCCGCTTTGCTCCCCTCTCCCGCAAGCGGGAGAGGGAACTGCTGAATTTCATGGCTAATCAGGATATGAAATGACAAGGTATTGCAGGGGGTGAGATGGAAATGGCGGAACAGTTTCGCTGGTGGCGCAAGGGTGACCTGGACGGTTTCTTCGGGCTGTTCGTCGACAATCTCATCCAGCTCATCCTGATCGTCGTGCTGTGCGGCGCGATTCTGAACATGCCCGGCGAGATGGTGTACGGGCGCATCCTGCCGGGCGTTGCCGTGAGCCTGCTGATCGGGAACATCTTCTATGCCTTTCAGGCGCGGGCACTGGCGCGGCGCACCGGGCACGCGCAAGTGACGGCGCTCCCGTACGGGGTCAACACCGTTTCCTTGTTTGCCTACATCCTGTTCGTGATGAAGCCGGTGCTGGATCAGACCAACGATGTGGAGCTGGCATGGAAGGTCGGTCTGGCCGCCTGCCTCGGTTCCGGGCTGATCGAGCTGGGTGGCGCATTCGTCGCCGGATGGGTGAAGCGGGTTACACCACGGGCTGCTTTACTGGCGACGCTGGCAGGTATCGCGATCACGTTCATCTCGATGGATTTCTGTTTTCGCATCTTCGCCGATCCGCTGGTGGGCTTCATTCCGCTCGCGTTCATCCTGATCCAGTACATCGGCCGTATCACTCTCCCGGCTAACCTTCCCGCCGGGCTGGTGGCGGTGCTCACCGGCGTTGCACTGGCCTGGGGGATGGGCAGGATGGACAGCGTTGCGCTGGCGAATGCGATGCACATTCAGGCACAGTTGCCGCATCTGTTCATAACCGACCTGGTGGACGCAACTTTCTCCGCCTACATGATCGTCTTCCTGCCGGTAATCGTGCCGATGGGGCTGTTCAACCTGCTGGGCTCGTTGCAGAACCTGGAAAGCGCGGAAGCGGCGGGCGATAAATACCCGGTAAGAAGCTCACTTGCCGTGAACGGCCTCGGCACGATGGCGGCAGCCTGTTTCGGCAGCGTGTTCCCGACCACGATTTACATCGGCCATCCCGGCTGGAAGAAGATGGGCGCGGGTGCCGGATATTCCATCGCCAACGGAGTCGCAGTAACTATGCTGTGCCTGTTGGGGCTGGTCGGCTTTGTTGCCGCATTGATTCCCGTCGAAGCCGGAGCGGCGATCCTGCTGTGGATCGGCATCACGATCGCGTCCCAGGCTTTCCAGGCCACGCCGAGGGATCATGCGCCGGCGGTGGTCGTCGGCTTCTTCCCCGCGTTGGCCGCGTGGGGGCTGCTGGTGCTGGAAGGCGCATTGCGCGCCGCCGGAACCAATGTGGAAGCGGTGGGCATGCAGGCGCTGTCGATGCAGATACCCATCGCGGGGCTGATCTCGCTCGAGCGCGGTTTTATCTTCACCTCGATGATCCTCGCCGCGATGACAGTGTGCCTGATCGAACGGCATTACCGTGCCGCCGCCGCATGGGCCGCCGTCGCAGCAGCGATCAGCGCCACCG
>JBAQCT010000100.1:0-58944 GCA_049294375.1 Gallionella sp.
TATTAACAAAAATGATAAGATGCCTTGGAACCCGCGCCAATAGTGGCTTTCAGAGAATGATGCCTCTATAAGCAATATTGCTTCAATGAGCAACATTGACTTTATCAATCATAAAAAACGGATACCCTTCTTTCAAGCATGGTTTTCAAGCTAGTCCAGGCGCAAGGCGTATCCATAAATGGATAGAAAAGGCTGCGGCGGGCAGGGGTGCTAGGGGAGCAGTATCCATTTATGGATAGGCGTTGCCATAAAAAGCTACGATGAAATTTTTACGAAAACTTTAAGGAGAAATACCATGACTATAATAAAAATCAACACCAAAGAACTTGAATCGGCAGATTTGTGGATAGAAGATGCTTTGTGGCTCGACGTAAACGTAAATCAAATTCGGGACATAAAAGACGGAGACAAGGACGGAGAACCATATAAGCAGATTCCCCTTCAACGCATCATTCAGGATGGTTTAGTTGCTAACGGCTTGCTGTTAAACCGTGCAAGTCATGCAGCGGACGATTATATCGAATGGATTGAGTCTCAGAGGTAACCGGCTCCGTCAGGGGAGGGCTTGCACCCTCCACCGCAGTCAGGGTGAAGGACGCCTCATTCGCGGCCTCCTTCACCCCTCGACACACCCCCATCCGGCCCCTGTAGGCTGGTGTGTGAGGCAAAGCGAAGGCATGTGCGCTCGATGGCGCACACCACTAACCAAGCTTCAAAGCTAGATCCTCGGCCTTTGGGTGGTAATAGCGTTTTACCATCTGCAGATCCTTGTGTCCGGTGACGCTGGCCAACTCAAGAATATTCGATAGTTTTAAAGCTAAGCGACTCGTAGCCTCGTGCCGCAAGGTATGGAACGTAATATTAAGCAGGAAACAGGGATCTGGTTTCGTTCCCGCTTTCTCGCAGTCCTTCTCGTAGTCTTTCTTGGCACGGATAAGCGCGCGCTGCCAGACGATTTTCAAGGCATTCTGGGTAATGGGGAATACACGACCATCAATTGATCGCGGCAGCGCCCGCAGAGTGGCCACAGCCTTGATTGATAGAGGCACGGTGCGAGCGGTTCCATTCTTCGTTTTCGGCAAGTGTGCGGTGGCCACATCCAGATTGATGTTATCCCATGCCAGAGAGATGATTTCACCCTGGCGCATCGCTGTCTCAATCGCAAGCTTCACGGCCGGCGCCACCCAAGGGTTGCGCGTCCCTTCCACGAACTTGCCCTCTTCGTCCCTGCCGCCGCTCTCAAGAGCCGCAATCAGGTATTTCTCCTCACCGGCCTCAAGGCGTCGGTCGCGCGCATTTTGGAATTTTGGCCGACTGACCAAGCGGAGCGGATTTTCCGGCAGCGAGATTTCGTACTCTCGACGCGCCTGGTCGATCACCTGCTGGAAGAGCCCCAACTCGCGGTGAACCGTCGCCGGCTTGACTGATTTTTTATCTGAGGTGCCTTTTAGACGCTCATCGCGGTACTTTGCAAAATCGGTGGACGTGAGTGATGCCAAGAATCGTGATGCCAAGGGATGTCGGCGCATGGCCTTGAGACGCATTTCCTCAGACTTTTCACCGCGATGGGTCGGGGTTACTTCATTGATGTAGCGGTCGATAATCTGACCAAGCGTTGTTCGCTCAGCCTCGGCTCGACTGACGAAAACGCCCCGTACCATCTCCGATTCAATGACAGCAGCCCAAGCTTCCGCCTCGGGCTTGGTATTGAAGGTTTTTCTCTGTTCAGGGAAGCCCTTCTTGCGAATTTGGACTTCCCACTGATATTCGCCACGCTTGCGGATCGAAGCCATTTTTCACTCCTTGTGCTTTGCCACAATCGCATTGTGGCATAAGAGAGCTGCTGTGGCAAAAATGTGGCAAAATCTATTTATTGTATCGAGAAATGACCAATAACAACCGCAACTACTTGTTTTTATTGGTCGGGGTGAGAGGATTCGAACCTCCGACTCCTGCGTCCCGAACGCAGTACTCTACCAGGCTGAGCTACACCCCGTTCTGAAAGGCTCGTGCCAGCCTCAATATTGCCGCGTCGCGGCAAAGTGTGCCAATTCTAGCAAACATTGCTTGTATTTTGAATCGGCAATGGAGACGATGGCGGCGCAGGCTGACTCTGCTTCATGCATGGCTTGCTGCCGTGTAAATTCCAAGGCGCCGGTTGCATGGATGATTTGCAGTACTTCATCAAACTTTTCCACATCGCCCCGCTCGATTGCGTCACGCACGACTGCCGCCTGTTTCGGCGTACCGTGCTGCATCGCATAAAGCAAGGGGAGTGTAGGTTTGCCCTCGGCGAGGTCATCCCCAAGATGCTTGCCGGTTTGCGCTTCGTCGGCGGAGTAATCCAGCACATCGTCGATCAATTGGAATGCGGTGCCGAGATGCATGCCGTACTTGGCGGCCGCCTCTTCATCCGTACCGGATGCATTACCCAGAATCGCACCGAGGCGCATCGCCGCTTCGAATAGCTTGGCGGTCTTGCAGTGGATCACGCGCATGTAGCTGGCGACATCCACGTCCGCATCGTGGCAGTTGAGCAGTTGTAGCACCTCACCCTCGGCGATGGTGTTGGTGGCATCGGCCAGCGTTTGCATCACGCGCATCTCGCCCACCTCGACCATCATCTGGAAAGCTCGCGAATACAGGAAATCGCCGACCAGAACGCTGGCCGCATTGCCGAACAGCGCATTGGCCGTTTCGTGCCCCCGGCGCAAGGCAGATTCGTCCACCACATCGTCGTGCAACAAAGTGGCGGTATGAATGAACTCCACCACCGCCGCCAGATTGTGATGATATTTCCCACGATAGCCAAAGGCATCGGCGGACAATATCACTAATGCCGGACGCAACCGCTTGCCGCCACTGTTGATGATATATTCGCCGACCTGATTGATCAGCGCCACTTCCGAGTGCAACCGGGTACGGATCACCTGGTCTATGGCCGCCATGTCCGCCGCGATCAATTGCTTGAGGTTTTCCAAAAATGTTCTATCCCGATTTTTTGCCGCCGTGTTTACACGTTGTTGCAGCGGTATGCATATGTGCTTAATTTTATAGCAGGCTTGTTTCGATTTCTTGATTGAGCAATATCACAACCTGGGCCCAATCGATCGATTATTGTTTTAATACAACAACCCTTTCCCCGTTTTCACCCTTCTTTACTTTGCAGATAAGCGGGTGTTTTACCGGCATATTTTCTGAAGTAAAGCTTGTTTTTCCTGTTACTCCGATACAATCCTTGCGATTGATCAGCGCCTCCCTCACAAGCGAGGTATCCGTGGAGCCCGCTTCCTTGATCGCATCGGCAACCAGCATGAAAGTATCGTAGGATAAGGCAGCAAACCGGTCGGGGTTGGCTTTTCCATAATCCTTCATGAACTCATCCATTTTGGCTGACTTGTGCCCAGCAGAGAAAGTCGTATACATCAGTGTTTCGTTCACTGCCTCTCCGCCCTTGAAATATTCTTCTGTAAAAAGATCGTCTCCACCGATGAGCGGAAGGTTTAATCCAGCCTTCTTGAGCTCTTGCGCAAGCAGAACAGCCTCTGCAGCACCTCCCGTATAAATCACCCCATGCAATGCATCGGGGCTTTTCTTCATCGCGCCAACAACTGCTTTAATGTTGCGCGCGCCAGTATAGGAGTCATAGGTATCAGCCATTACTTTTACCACTCCGTGATGCTTATCGAGCGCCCTCTTGAACAACGAGCTTAATTCCAGAGAAAATTCATTATCCGCAGCAGTCACCAATGCGAAATTCGTATACCCCAATTCTGTAACCGCATATTTTATTAAATCTTCCGTTGCCGTTTCATCGGGAACAGCCGCGCGAAATACATATGAGCCGCTTGCCTTGAGCTGTCTTCTTGAGCCAACAGAGATGAATAGGGTCTTGGACTCGTTTACCAGATGGATGGGCGCAAAAGTGGATGAGCCTGTGGGAGCAGCCAATATTGCGATGGCTCTCTGGCTGATAAGATCTTTCACAATTTGAGTGGTCGCGCCTATATCGCTTTTATCGTCAAAGTGCAGCACCTTGATCTCTTTGCCCCCGATCCCACCCTGTGCGTTGAATCGCTTCGCCGCCGCCAATGCACCTTCCACTACGCTTGTCCCGTAGTTCGCTTCCTCGCCTGTTTCGGGCCCGACAATACCGATGATCAGCGGCCTTTCGTCTTTCGCGGCTGTTTCCGGCGCCTTTGCTCCTTTTTTATCCGAGCAGCCGAAAAGCAGCGATATCGCCATCACTGCAATGGCCATGATGCTAATTTTATTACGACGTGTATTCATAGGAGGATGGTGATACACATTAAATAAAGGAGATACGGAATGTTTGGCTTTTATTCAGATTGTGTGCTGTTGGCAAGCATTAAGCCAGCCAGGGCTTCTTGTACTGCGACAACGTATCACGCGCCAGCGCCAGTCTCCAGCAACTTATCCATATTCAGGATAAGAGTATCGACCAAACCCTCTTCAACATCAAATACTTTTTTATCATGATCGATCTTGGCAAAATATCCTCTTCTTGCCCGATCCTTGTCGCCAATGGTAAGTATGTACGGTTTCCCTTTTCCTTCTTGAAGTATGGTCAATTGCAACATCGGTGAGGAGAGACCATAAGGGGTAAGATCAGCCGGATTTTCATCTGCAAAGGCCTTTATTTCCCCATTTTTTATCGTATACAGGTATTCCAGCACTTTTGCCATGGAGGCTATCCCCGCTTTTGGCTCGAGCATATTCCATTTCGACTGCTCCTGGACGATAACCACTCTGCTCATGCCTTTTTTAACTATTTCGAGCCGCTTCAGCTTGGCAGGTTCAAAATCCAGGATGGTCTTATCTCGCATGGCATAGGTGTCTACACTCACTTCTTTCTTGAGATCCGAATGTACGCGGTATACCTCCGCCCTCCCTTTGAACATGGCATACGCCACATTGTTGGTAGGTCCCCTCTCTCCGAAAACAATAACGGTTTCACCATTTGCAGACTTCACGCCCATTTCAACTTCTGGGTCACCCAAACCGAGTTCGACCAGCTTGGCATGCTCGACCTTTTCAAACAGCACCGCATCTTTTCTGGACGTGACGACGTTCGTTAATAACTTTTCTATCGCCTTGGTATCCCCTTTTGCGCTTAATGGATGTACCACTTGCCATCCATCTTTCTCCCGAACCACCTTGATCTGACGATTTTCCTTGATGTAATTGATCCAGAATTCCGAAACTTCCTTCACGGCAGTGGGCAACAGTTTTAGCTGTTCTTCTTTTTGCTGCTTGATCGCCTCCTCCTTCTTGTCGAAGAAAAAGAACGCACCGCTCAGTGCGATCAGCACGATAAACCAGAAAAGTGTCTTCTTGGTAAAATTCACGTGCTCCGCCTTCTTCTGGCAGTTATACCCAGACCCGTCACCAACAGCAGCGAGGGCACAATCACCACGGAAAGCCAGAAAACAATTTTTCCCTGAACGGGTGTCATCAGAAGAGGCGTAAGACCCGGTTCCTTTCTCCTTACCGATATCAGGACATGCTCCTCTGCCAGCCAGTTAAGCATGTTCAGGAGAAAATCCTTGTTCCCAGCCTTCATGAACTTATTGCTTGCAAAGTCTGAATCTCCTGTCACTAGAATTTTCCCCCAGGTTTTAAGGCTATCCTGCCCTTCTCCGGCTTTAATGTCCTTGGTCTTATCCCCCAGGTTTACTTCCACTGCTGTGACCGCAACAACACTGATGGGGCCGCGTTTATGCTTGTCAGCGTTAAATTCTTCATCTTCCCTGGTCAGTTTTTTGAGATCGCTGGTCACAGCCCAGCTCTTGTCGCTGGTTTTGGCGATATCGAAACTTCCCTTGGTTGGCTCTTCCTTTATATGGACAGAACGGGCAAACGGGAAAAAAGTAAACTGTTCGAATTCGCGGGTAACGGGGTGGTTCTTGTCATACTGTACTATCACGGGTATGGCGATACTGCTACCGGAAATCTGGCTCGTCTTGTCAAATATAAGATCGTTCGTCAGCTCGAAGCCAAACCCTCCAAGATAGCTCGTGAGTTTGGGCAACCCGCCCGGATCAACCATGAAAAGCGCCCGCCCGCCTTTTTTGACGAATGCGGTTATCTTGTCCAGTTCGGATTGCAAATAGTCCGTTTCGGGACCGCTCACCACCAACACGGCAGCGTCTTCCGGCACCTTTTCGACATTGACTAACGTCAGGTCACGCACCTGGTGGTTTTCCCTCTCGATCGCCTCCTTGACGTACGAATAACCATTCTCTTCCTTGCTATCGATACGCTTCTCGCCGTGCCCGGAAACAAAGTAGAAAACCTTGATGTCCTTGCTGAGCAGCTTCAACAGGGAATTGGTGAGCCTGTTTTCGGACTCGGTGCCCTCGACAATCTCTTTCTTGTCGCCATGCCTTAATATCGTGGTTCTGTAAGACGTAACCTCATACTTTGCCGTTTCTATCGGGTCCCTGTCCGGGTCCACGAAGCGGAAACTGAATTTTGGCGAGTGGTAGGAATATTCGCTCAACAGGTCGGACATCGCCTGTCTCGTCCTTTGGTCGCCGCGATAGAAGGCGATGGCCTCAACATCTTCTTTCAGCGCTTTTAATATCTTGGCCGTATGTGAAGAGAGGGTATACCTGTTGTCCTTTGTCAAATCGACTCTTACCTTGTATTTGACTGACATGCCTGCGATAAGCGCGATTATCACGAAAAACACCATGCTCATGATCGCGGTATTAAATGCGTACTTGGTGGAACGCTTGGTGATGAATTCCCTGATTTCCGGAAAATAGGTATAGAAAAACAGCAGCAGCACCAGAAGCCCAACCCAGATCAGCGCCAATGGCAGATTGCCCATCTCGCCGGTTATCGCATAAGTGATCACCCCTGCTATCAACAGAAAAACGGCCAGCAGGCCCATTGGCGCAAACAATCCTTTAGCTTTCATTATCTCCACCTCTTCGTTTCCAGACTCCTGAGAGTAAGGAACAGGAACAGCACGATGAAACAAAGGTAGTAAATGATGTCCGCCGAATCCACAACCCCCTTCGACATGCTTTCTATATGCTCGTTAATCGAAAGATAGCTGAGAAACCTGCCCAGTCCGGCAGATACCAGCGGAGCGGAATAGCTGATCAACCAGAAAAAGAACAACATGGCAAAAGAGATGGACGCGGAGACGATCTGGTTTTCGGTCAACGACGAAGTAAAGAGCCCCAGCGAGATGGCCGAAGCCCCCAGCAAAACAAGGCCCAGATAACCTGTCCAAATTGGCACCACTTCCGGCTCACCAAACACGATAAGCAGAACGGGGTAAGTGATTGTCAGCAATATCATGGTCAGCACGACCACAAGGCAGGCCAGATACTTGCCCAGCACTACGTCAATATCATTGATCGGGAAGGTCAGAAGCAGTTCGATCGTGCCGGTCTTCTTCTCTTCGGCCAGGAGCCTCATGGTCAGCAACGGCGTCATCATCAGCTAAATAATGCCAATGGTTCCAAACAGCGGCCTTATTACCGTCTCGTTGATATTCAATAGCTGGTATTGCTTTGCCAGCATGGGATCGGTTTGCGCCTGATAACTGACGATCGAAAAGGTGGCGGTGAGGTTATAGAAGAAATAACCCGTCATCAGCAAAAACATGATGATTACGATGTAAACCGTAAGCGAACTGAAATAGGATTTCAGCTCCCGGTTGAGGATAAGGCTGACATTCCTGATATTCATGCCTCCTCCTTCGTGACGAGCTTGATAAAAATATCTTCCAGGCTGACTTCAAGAAGACGCATTTCAACAAGCTCAAATCTGTTTTTTTCAATCATGGCCTGTATGCCTTGTCTTCCCTGCTTCTCATCTTCAAGCACGACAATAAATACATTGGCATCGCCTGATGCCTGCTCCCTTTCAACACTTTTAATACCGCCCACGCGAGAAAGCTCACACTCAATCGCCTGCGCATCACCGTTGATACGCAACAACATTCGCTGCGCACTTTCAGTCGCAAGGTTCTCCGGCCTGTCTTCTGCCACCACTTTTCCCTTGTTGATAATGATCACCCTGCCGCAGAGGATGCTGACTTCCGGGAGAATATGGGTGCTAAGAATAACGGTGTGCTTGCCTGCCAATTCCTTGATCAGATTCCTGATCTCCTTGATCTGCTTTGGGTCAAGCCCCACCGTAGGCTCATCGAGAATCAAAACCTCGGGGTCATTGACCAATGCCTGCGCAATGCCGACTCTTTGCCTGTATCCCCCGGAGATCGTGCTGATCAACTTGTTGGAAACGTCGCTGAGGCCACAGTCATCCATGACCTTGGCGGCTTTTCGATTGACCTCCTTGGCGGGCGTCCCCTTGATGGCCGCCACAAAACGAAGATAATCATTCACTTTCATGTCTTCATAAAGCGGGACTCTCTGCGGGAGATAGCCAATCCTTTTGCGTACATTCAAGGAATCTTCAAAACAGTTATATCCTGCCACGATAGCCTTCCCACTGGTGGGCGGGAAAAAACAGGTCAGAATGCGCATTACCGTGGTTTTCCCGGCTCCATTCGGCCCGAGAAAACCCAGGATTTCACCTTTTTCAACAGTGAAACTGATATTGTCAACGGCGCGAAATTCACCGTATTCCTTGGTCAGATTTTCAACTTCAATCATGGGATTCGCTTTATCAATTGGCAATCTTTAATGATAGCAGTAATTGATTTTTTGACGCAACAATGATATGCGGCAGTATGCGGAAAATACGTACCTGCCATTCCCCACAATAAACCATCCGATCGACATGGTTATTCGCAACATAATGCAAGGGCGTTGGCAACTAGCATTCAAATATTTTTTGAACCAATATTAGGATGTGCTATTATACTTTCGCACATTGGATGTGCCATAAATTCCTGGGGAACGCTTACTTGAAAGGGAGTTATTTTATTATGCAAGATCGATTCATGGGTGGTAAGGCTACTCTTGGGCTTTTGGCTATTCTGATAGCAGGAGTATCTGTCATTGGCGCAAGCGAGGCATCGGATAAACCTTCCGCAAACAAACAACCTGCGGCAAAAAAGAAAGAATCAAAAAATTATGACGAAATGGTGGTCATACCAGCCGGAAAATTTATCTTCGGAAGGCCCGGCGCGACCAAAGAAGTCAGCTTGCCTGCCTTCTCGATCGACAAATACGAAGTGACCAATAAACAATTCGCCAAATTCAATCTGGATCACAAATACGGGGCTGGCGGGGACAATTACCCCGTAACGATGGTCTCCCTTGCCGAGGCAAGCGACCATTGCGCCGCACTGGACAAGAGGCTTCCCACGGAGCAGGAATGGGAAAAGGCTGCCCGGGGCACCAATGGCAGGAATTACCCTTGGGGAAATGAGTTCAATAAGGTGCTTTGCATAACCAAGGAAAGCGCGAACGAGGGAGAGGACGGAAGTATCGCACCGGTCGGATCATGCGAAAAAGGAAATAGCCCATATGGTGTTGCTGACATGGCCGGCAACGTATGGGAATGGACATCTACCTACGAAGACCGTTATAGCGTTCTGAAGGGTGGTTCATTTTTTGAGGACAGAAGTTTTGCCACGACTTACAGCAATCTGCTCAGCATCCCCGATGACGTCAAGGATTATGTCGGGTTTCGTTGCGTCAAGAACATTAAAAAATAGTTCAATGGCACGGCGGGGCGGTTGCTTGGCGAAACGACTGCCCGCCCACCAGTTAAGCAACTGACTGTCCCGCTCTGAATTGCACAGTGCCAATGGGAGTATTGAAAGGATCCAATTCCGCTATATCTATAGCCCTGCATTCGCGCCCACAGCCATAAGCCGGGAACCTTTGCAAAACCACGAACGGCCCAATCAACAGGCTTAGCCCCCGCCGCCTGCCAGATCGAATTTGACTGCTACAAACTCAAATCAGTTATGAAAATAAAACCATCGCATTGGCATCATTTTTTCGGGGGAATCGCACTCATCCTCCTGATTATTCAACTTATTTCAGGTTCTGTTCTGACGCTGTTCTACGTGCCCACCTTGAACGAGGCCTACGCCAGTGTGCAGTACCTTTACAATGAGCTTGGCGCAGTAGCCTGGATAAGGGATACCCATCGCTGGGCGGCATTGTTCTTGTTTGTTGCCGTAATAATGCATTTCATAAGAAGCTTCCTGAGAAAGGATTACCTTATCCGGGAAAGCAAAACATTGTGGCTGACCGGCGTTCTTCTCTACCTGCCCTTGCTGGGTTTTTTGTTTACCGGAGTTATTTTGGCATGGGAATGGAGAGGCTATTGGTTCATGGAGATGGTGCCCAATTACGTCAATGAAATCCCTGTAATCGGATCTTCTTTAAGCAATTTTCTCATCGATGCCTTTACCCTTACCCGCGCGCTGGTCATACACATTATTATCCTTCCCGCTATCACGCTGGTATTGATCGATATTCACTCCATTACGAAAATCAAGAAAAGAATGGGGGGGCTCTCGCAATATCTTGTCGAGCATACTCCGCTCACCGTCCCCTTTCTGCTGGCCATTGCCGTACTGGCCTACGCCCTGCCGATGCCCTCCCAAGACCCCGCGATCATACCGATGCCTCTGGAAGGCGAGAATATGCCAACCGCAGAATGGTTTATTCTTATTTTCTATGTCCCTTATTTGTATTTCAAGGGATTCATGGCGACATTATTCGGCTTCTATATCCCTCTCGTCATTTTTCTGGTTTTGGCGATATTCCCTTATTATCTCAGGGGAAAAAAGAGCAAGAGCGACAAGCCTGCTTCGCATGAACACCATGACGCCGAAAAAGGCGGCATGTTTGCAAAAATCATGCTGCCTTTCCGGAGAGCTCTCGGAGCGAGGATTTACGGAAAAACGCTGTCCTTTTTAACTGTTTTCCTTGTATCCATGACTGTATTTGGGCCGTTATTTGCCGTTTCCCATATATCCCCGACCTATGGCTGCAACTCATGTCATAACGTTACCATGGGTGAGCGGTTGGGGTTGCCTCCAGCAACATTCAAGGACAGGGTAAAGAACCCCAACCTTAAAGATAATACGTTTATGGTAGAACACTGGTTCTATCCGCAAGTTGTTTGGTAAAAAACCGGCAAGCCCATAAAATTCTGCTGGCGCTGCCATATATTGTAAATATCATGGGAAATTTACAGCTACGCGTGTTTTCGAACTGCAAGAAGGGAGGATATTTTGATCCTGCAACGTAACAAGAAATTTTATAGCCGCATATTACTCATCTGCGCCATTGCAATAGCGGGTTGCAGTCGTTTGGGCGGCACTGGCTCCCTGCCTGAAGACGGGCCTGAAACCGTCGCAAAGCGGTTCTATGAATTAATCTCGGCGGCAAAAATGGAAGGCGGCACCACGACTGCCAGCGAAGCATTCAAGTTGGTCGATACCAAGACTTCCAATATGAACGTGAACCAGTTCCTGGAGATTATCAAGCGTTATCCGGAAAAATTTGTGGTGACCGTAGGTAAAACCGAGATCAAAGGCACTCAGGCGCTGGTTGCCATAAGCTATAAGCTGCCCTCCAGCTTTGGCGGCGAATTTGCGGTGCAAGAGGTGCTGCCTCTTAATATCGACTCCGCCACAAACACGTGGAAGGTCGACTTTACCGGCGACACCTATGGCATGCAAAAAGATGAAGCCATCGCGGCGAGCAAGTCTGAAGGTACGCCGCCGAGCAAACATGAAGCTCCGCCAAAGGGCCAATAATGACGAGTGCTGCCAAGGTTGCGGAGTGGATCAAAGAGCATATCCGGTTAAAGAACTCCGCTCATTTTCCCCTGCTTAAATCCAGTTACGGCCTGGTGCTGTATGGCGCCCTCATGGGCGGAGGGGCGGCTTTCGCGCAGGCCGGGCACGATCACGGCAATGCAAAAGACCAAGCCAGCGCCAAGGATCTGGCTAATGTCCACGGTCACGAGCATGCCCAAGGCCAGGTTATATCGTCAACACCCATCAAGGAGGTGGCACTGCCCGACGGACTCAGTTCGGCGCAGTCGATGGCCATAGACTCGACCGGACGTCTCTGGTTTACAGAAAAGGTCGGCAAAAAACTGGCCATGTATGACCCCGAGAAAAAAGAGTTTTCAACTCACTCCCTCCCTTCTTCATGGGGAAAGATGGGGTTTTCAAATATCGTCATTGGGCCGGAAGATGACATCTGGTTTACCGCAACACGATGGGTAGAAGGCGCTGAAGAGCCTCATATCATCGGACGCTTCACTCCCGCAGACGGATATTTTACGAAATATGCCATTCCGCATAATTCTGTTCCCGAGGAATTGTTCGTCGATACCAAAGGCACAATATGGTTTACTGCTTCCAATAAAAACAATCTCTATCGCGTCGACCCCAAGACTTTTGCGCTAAAAGGGTATCCGATTCCAACCGCCAATAGCAACCCGAAGAGTTTGGCGGCAGATCAAAAAGGCCATATCTGGTTCTCTGAATCCACTGTCAATAAAATAGGAGAGTTTATTCCTGAGCAGGGGGTATTTTATGAACATGAATTGCTCACTCAATTTGCAAATCCGGGAGAAATTTCCATAGATAAGCAAGGGAGGATATGGTTTGTGGAAGTAACGGCAAACAGGATAGGGGTATTTTCTCCTGATCTGAAACGATTTGACGAAGTCATTATTCCCACCCCTGGCAGCTCGCCTGTTGCGCTTGTGAACGATGACAACGGGAATGTCTGGTTTCTGGAATACAAGGGAAACAAGGTTGGTGTCTTTAATCCGGAGAAGGCGACCTTTCATGAATACGACATTCCCAGCTATGGAAGTTTGCCGGCAAACATGGTGATAGACCGCAAGCGTTCCCTGCTCTGGTTCACTCAAAGCGCCACAGAGGCAAAAAAACTAGGGATGATTTCCATTAGTGAAGCGTTGGCAGCAAGCAATAAACAAAATAATATTCCCTCTTCAGCCGAGAATACCTCCGATGAGGGCATGTCCAAATGGCTTGTTTGGTTGGCGGCAATCATAGCCATGGCAACACTGGGCGCGCTGTTAATCATGAAGGCTGGCAAAGGCAAGAAATCATAACCCTGCCGGGTTGTTTTTGGCCATGACGGAACTTCACGCCTTCGCTACACCTCCATTGGACAGCCTTGCCCTCTACCCTATTTTGATAAGGATAACGCAGTGAAAATAGCAGCAATTCTTTGGATAATTTTTGGTAGCTTGCTATGCTCTCCGTCATGGGGAGCTGAGGCCTTCAGGTCTTTCAAAATGCCCACGGCATATACCTTGCCAACAAGGATTGCCACCGACAAAGCAGATGCCGTTTGGTTTATCGAATCAAATCTTAATAAGATCGGCCGGTTTCAGCCTGGCAAAGGTGTTTTTTCCGAGCACAACATCCCCACTCCCTCAAGCGCTCCTTCGGATATAACGATCAGCAATACGGGCAAGCTATGGCTTACCGAGTCAAATTCAAACCAGCTCGGTGTCCTTGACCCCGCATCGCTGTCATTCAAGGAATACGATGTTCCCACGATAGCCAGCGATCCCTCCAGAATCGCGTCAGATACCAAGGGTAATATCTGGTTTACTGAATTTTATGGCAATAAAATCGGCATGTTCGACCCCAAGAAAGAGGCTTTCCGGGAATATCCAATCCCTACGCCCGACAGCCGCCCATTTGGCATTGTCGTGGATAAAAAAGGCATGGTATGGTTTCTGGAAACCGAGGGCAATAAACTGGCTCGGTTAAATCCACAGGATGGCGCGATTCAAGAGTTCGGATTACCAAGATCGCACGAGACCCCGAGGGATCTTGCTATAGACAAGTCTGGAACGCTCTGGTTTGGCGGCCACATAGGGCGCAATTTGATGAAATTTGACCCCGCGACAAAAAAATTCAAAACCTTTCCGATGCCAAATGGCGGCGCGATTCAAAGCCTGGCGGCGGGGACTGACGGAAAAATATATTGCACCCTGCTGACGAGCAGCAGGATAGCCGTGTTCAATCCGGCAACCAGTGCGTTTCTGGAATTGGAAGTGGGCATTGGCAAGAGCAAACCCAATGGCATTGCGGCGGATTCAAAAGGAAATATCTGGTTCGTTGATAAAGACAAGGACGCCTTGGTCAAGCTGGATGCGGATATCGCTGCAAAATTGTGGGTAAAATGAACCTTGCAGGATACCGTGAATTGACCCGTACCTTATCCTCGAAGGTGTGCAGAATATGAAAAAATATAAATTGATAGCAGGCTTATTGATTCTTGTCATTGTCGCGGCAGTTGGCGTAATAACCGTTCCTAACCCGCTAAGCAAACAGATACTGTCTGAAGCCAAGTACCGCGGCTATCTCCCCTATACCACTGACGAGGCCGTTACGCTTGCCTATACCCGATGCACCACCTGCCATCCTGCCGACAAGATGCTCAAATACTGCGCTCGATGCGGCCCGCCTTTTGTTGTCGTTACCCATTCCATGAAAAAATATACGGAATTGATGATCCAGAAAGGCGAGCGGTTCAAGCCTTTCTCCGATGCTGAGGCGGTTGCGATTGCGCAGGTTTGGAACGGCCTAGTCGGCAATTGGGAGCCTGACTGGGGCTCCAAGGATGTCCATAAACTCCTGCAAGGCGATCAGGCGCTGATTCGCTTGGCCGAAACCCCGATAGACAAAAGACCCATAGAGTCGGCGCTGAAAAACAAGCAAGCGCCAGGTTCACATAAAGAAAACAGGGAAGCCATTCCCTGATTATTTATCCTTGTATTTACACTTGCAGATACCATTCCTGACATATTGGATAATCTGTTTTATCTGAGCATCGGTGAAGGTTTCTTTCCAGCTCGGCATCGCCTCTGATAGCCCCACCGCAACACCGCCGGACTGGGTTGCCTTGAAAAGAAATTCATCTGTCCTGGTCGACATCAGCTTGGCATCGCTCAAATTGCGCGGCTTCACTCCTTCACCGATCGTATCGGCAAGCGGGCCGTCCCCTTTCCCGGTTGCTCCATGGCAAGGAGAGCAGTTCGCAATGAAGTTATCCTTGCCCGCCTCGCCGGTATACGTTCCGGTATTACCGGGATCAAGCTCTATATGAGAGCGATTTCTTTCTTTATTTAACGGTTCTTTGGCTAATCCAGTATTGGCAAAGACCATCATGCTCAAACATAGAACGATAGAGGTCACTCTCTCTTGGCACTTGTTCATTTTGCGCTCCTTCATACTGGTTAAACGTTCAGCCTGTATTTAAAATTTATTTAATTGCAGTATCCATCGCATCCAGCGAATACGCTGTCTCTCCACCCTTCTCCGCTTCTTCGCGCCTCTTTCGCTCGACGGATGGCCATTGCCGCTCCCCGAGGATACGGTTCGCCACCGCATGGCCACAGGCAAGACGGTCACGCACCGACACACCACCCCTGTAGTTGGCCTCAAAGTGCAACCCGCGTATATGTTGCAAACGCGCCGCGATGGCCTGCATTCGCGCCTGGTAGGCGCCGTGATACAGGGGCAGCGCCTTCCGATGCCTGTCGATGCGCACCATCTCGGGATCGGCTTTCAAATCTATCAGCGGGCATAATGTTCTGAACACTTCATCGACGATGCGCTCGTCGTCCCAGCCCTCCACTTGGGGTGCGCGTGCGCCACCCAAGTATGAAGTCAGCAGGACTTTCCCCGGCGGCGCCCGATCCGGGAACAGGGTGCTCATCCACATGCTCCCCGTCATGATGGCGCTCTCTTTCTTCGACGCCAGGAATCCGGTGCCGTCCAGCGGATGCCCCACGGCATCACGGTCCAGCCCTGTATGCACGATAGCCAAGCTGGCGTAATCGATCCCCCGCAGCAACTTTGCCAATTCGTTATCCAGTGAATCGACCAGCGTAGCCGTTACAGGAGCCGGCGTCGCCACGATCACATGGCATGCCGAAACGGTGCGTTGCCCGTATGGCGCCGTCGCGGTGGCGTGCCAGCCGTTCCCGTCACGCGCCAATTCTTCTGCGCAATGGCCGCTGCGCAGATTGATGCCGGGGGTTTTGGCCAATGTCTCGATCAGCGTGCCCATGCCGCCGTTGAATGAAAAGGTATCGGTAGTGCTGGCTACGCGCCGCCGCAATACGCGGTTAACCAGTATCCCGGCGGTGATGCTGCCATAGCGCTGCTCCAGCGCAACCAGCCGTGGCAGGACGGCAGCGGCGCTGGCCTGATCCGCATCTGCCGCCAGTGTTCCGGCAACGAAGGGTTCCATGGCCTTTTCCAGTATTTCATGCCCAAGCCGGCGGGTGATAAATTTGCTGACCGACTCGTCGTCGCGGCTACTGGAGAATATGAAGGGCTCGGCCAGCAGGCGCAGTTTGCCGCGCAGGCTCCATAAAGGCGAAGCCACCATCGCGCCCATACGCATCGGCAACGCCTTCAATTGCCCCTGGTGCAACAGGTAGCGGCGCGCTTCGGCGGCAGGCAGGCGGGATGTCTTTGCCGGTTCCAGACCGGCTTCGCGCACCAGCTCCGCAATCTCGGAACGGAAATTCAATACCATGGATGCCGCACGTTCGGTGAGATAGCCATCCTGCCGCGTGCTCATGATCTTGCCGCCTGGTTGCTTGTTTGCCTCCCACACTTCGACAGACAGGCCGCTACGCGCCAGCCACCATGCAGAGGCCAGCCCCGAGATGCCGCCACCGATAATCAGTACATCGACTTTATCCATTACCGTTCTACTTGTTCGCCTTGAGCTGCGCCTTCATTTTCTCGAGCAAATCCTGACCCAGCAAATCGCCGGGATTCTCTCGCACCGCAACGAAATTCCGGATGGTATCGAAGCGCTTGTCGGCTTCGGGATTATCCTTGAGGCGCGGCACGCGGTCGCGCGCGATCTCGTAGGCATCGAAGCTCAATTCCTGCATCCCGAAGCCCTTCATGCGCTGCACCGCGCGCATCATGGCATTGTTGCGATAGCGCGTCAGGTCGCTGGAGGTGATGCGCTTGAGTCCCTCCTTGCGCGCATTGAATTCGGCGGCCTTCTTGATGCCTGCGCGGTTGAAGTCGGGCGCGGACAACACCCGCGCCAGTGCATCTTCGTCCCATTCCACGCCGCCCGTCAGTTGGGCGATGGCTTCCTCCGCATCGGCGCGCTCTACAACGGCGGCGCGCCGTCTCCTGGCAAAATTTTCTGCGGCGCCTTCCAGCGCGGGCGCGACGAACATGCGCACCTGGGGCGCTTTTCCCGCAAGAAACTCGTTGAGCAACTGTTCAGGCTCGTCTGCCCATAGCAAGCTGCGACCGGGCTGCTGCTCCGATTCCAGCCGATCCAGAAGCTTGATATTTACTTCCAACCTGCCTTCTGAACGGGCGACATCCTCGGCTATTGCACGCACCCCTTCCTGAAGAAAGGATGGCATGGATGTGAGACGTTCACGAGCCTGTTCGCTCCATGGCAACATACCAGCAGGGTCCTGAGCCGCTGGCGGCTTGGTTGTTATTTCTTCTCCATCAGCTTGCTTCCCCGGACGAGGTGGGCCACCGCTACCGAAGCGCTTTGCGGACAAGATGGCAAGGTGCTCTTCCGTCACCACATGCAAACCCAGTTCATGCACATAACTTTCTGCCCGACTCCTGACCATTTTGCGCAGGAAAGACGGGACGCGCGACAGGCGCTTCTCCGCCTCTTCGCTCCAGACAAGTTTCTTCGGTTGTTCGACCAAGGGCTCGATGACGGCAGCACCCTCGGGCACGTGGACGCACCAAGGATCCGTGTCCATCAGGCTGTCGCCCATGGCGAGAGGCCGCGCCCGGCAGCCGCCGCACAATATCCGGAATTCGCAGCTACCGCATTTGCCTTGCAGTTTTGGATTGCGCAAGGATTGAAAAGTGGGCGATTGATTCCAGATATCCCAGAATTTTTTGTCGCGGATGTTGCCTTCTTCCTCGGGAATATAAGGGCAAGCCGTCACGCCGCCTTCCGGCGTGATGCGGCAATAATGGATGCCCGCGAGGCAACCGCCACCCTCGTAGCCCGCGGCACGCGTGAGCGTCGAGGCGGGGTTGCGCTGGTAGGCGATGCGCTTGTAATGGGGCGCGCAGCGGGCGCGGATGAGCAGATCCCGGCTTTGCTCCTGCGCCGCCACCAGTTGGTTGAGCACGCGCTCGTAGGTGACGGGGCTGATGTCCGACATGGATTCGCCGCGACCGGTGCAAACCAGGAAAAACACGTTCAACACCCGCGCGCCCGCAGCACGCGCAAAATCGATCATGGCCGGGACCTCATCAGCATTGGACTCTGTGACGGAAAAATGGATCTGGAAAGACAAATCATGGCGCTTGCAGGCCTCGATTCCCTGCATGGTTTTTTCCCACGCGCCCGGAAGTCCGCGAAAGGCATCATGCTTTTCCGGATCGAGTGAATCGACACTGATGCCAGCGCCCATTGCGCCAGCAGCTTTCAGTGATTGCACGCGCCTATCGGTGAGCGCCACGCCATTTGTCCCCACCACCATGGATAGGCCGCGCCCGGTGCCATGCGCCACCAATTCTTCCAGGTCGCCGCGCATCATGGGTTCGCCGCCGGTGAGCACGACCATGGTCTCGGTGCTGCGCCCCGCGATGTCATCCAGCAAGCCGCGCACCTCATCCGTGGTGAGCTCATTCTTGTCGCCATGCTTCATGGTTTCCGCGTCCATGTAGCAATGGGCGCAGGCGAGATTGCAGCGTTTGGTCAGGTTGATAGCGAGCAGGAATAAATCATTGACGTGAAGCTCGCGCAGCGATTCGTTCGCCCCCTCCCCCGCTTGCGGGAGAGGGTTGGGGAGAGGGAAACGGGCATAGCGAGTTTCATCAGGGTTGGCAATTTCGCTATGCCCGTTGGCGACGGCATGGCCTGTGTGTGGCGCGTTCATTATCAATTGATTGCAGGCCTTAATCCTGTGCGTTGCTGGTCTTTTTACCGAAACCAAAAGGGCAGCGGCCTTGTGCCGGTTTGGAATCTTGCCCACCCTGCCCTTTCATGTTTTTTTCCATTTCACCGCGTGCCAGCTTGAGGCCTTCTTCAGCCACTTCCAGTGTGATTTCATCGTGGCCGTTTTGACGGGCAAAATTTTCGATGCTCTGCTTGCATCTGTCGCGCATGAAACCTTCCGGCACCCGCATCAGGCGAGCCAGCGCAGCAGCCTGCCAATGAAATTCAGCAGGTGCCGAGGGCTGAGTATTATCTGGCGCCACAGTATCGAGAAACGGTTGAATATGTTTTGTTTCCACCTCGACACTCTTTTCCTGGCGGGCTTTTTTCTCGGCGCGCATGCTGAGGTTGCCACGCACTGCAAGGTCTTCGACGGTGCGCAACAGCGCAACTGCCTCTTCGGACCAGCGCATGACATCTTCCGCTTCAGGCTTGTGCTTCAGCTCTCCCGCATCATAGGCGGCAACGATTTCCCCCATGGCCTGCTCCGCATGGTTCGGCATGAGTTGCGCAGTCGCCTCGTCCACAATTTTCTGCGTAATAACAGTATGCCCATGTTCCTGCGCATAGCGCATGATGGCCATACGCGCCATGTTGCGGACAAAGGACGGCACCCGCTCCATTCTGGATTCTGCTTCATGGGTCCAGGATGTGGTGACACCCGATACAACGTCTATTTCAGGCTGATATTCGCGCATGCTGAGCAGGATGGCGCAGTCCACGTTCTCCAGCAGATGTTCGCTGTTGCCGCCGATGTCGAGCCCATCGTCGGCATGAATGCCCAGTTTGCCGACAATCAGCAGCGACGGTTTGGCTTTCTTCACATACTTTTCGATGGCGTCATGTGCCTTACCGGCTAGCAGTTCCGTTTCTATCGCTACCCCGAAATCCTCGGCGATGGATCGCGCGACCGCCAAATGGCCATCATATATTTTTGCCAATCCGGAATCGATGATCTCTTCATGCAGCTTTTCCTGTTCCTTGAATTTGAATATCTTGCCTGCTTCTTCGGACAGCACACCGGCAATGCGATTAAACGCAACGTAGTGGTAATAGGGGTCAAAAGCGGCAATCACCCTGACCGGCACCTGCCAGTGTTTGGCTAGTGCCAGCGCAGTAAGCAGCCCGCCATATGCTTTTCCAGAGCCATCCACCGCGACGACAATCGGGCCATCCTTGATCGAACGTCCAGGTTCCTTGATAACGAGCGTATCGATGGACGAGCGGCGCGCGACCCGTTTGCAAACGGTACCCAATCGACTTCCCTGTATAGCGCCAAGACCCAAGGCTCCCATCACAAGCAGGTCATAAGCACCTGAATTTGCTTCCTGCGTGAGTGCCCGGTAATTTTTACCTTCCAAGGAACGACGCTTGAAGTTGATGCCGAGCTGGCCACATTTTGCCGCTGCCTGATCGAGATAAGAGTCGGTGATAATCGATAAACCACGGGTAATCAGGTCATCGTGCACATCCCGTTGACGCTCCAACTCCTGCTCCTGGCGGAATTGTTCAGGTAGGCCGCCTTCCATCTGGCGAAAGCGCATATCATGAAGTTTGGCGGCATAAACATGGGTGCCGGTGATGGCTGGATTGCTGGCCAATGCCGACAATTCCGCAGCACTTTGCAAGGCAGCATTTGCATGGTCGGAAGAATCCAGCGCAATCAGGAGGCGCCGATGCATAGGGCGGCTAAGCATGCTGTTTTCTTCTGCAACAGCCAGAGAAGATTGTGGCGCCATACGGTGTACCTTTTTCGCTTTAAACTTTAATAATTGATCTATGAAAACAGCCGTTATGCCAAATTTTGCCCGGATAGAGGCGGATTCATCCAAACAATATTGGCAAGAGGTAAATTGCTTATTCCAGGTTATTACACATGCATGTGAATTATATGGCAAATCCAAGTGCCGAAAATTTTAAAAATATTTGCTGCCCACAAAACGAGAGAGGTATATCCCGGGACTTTCATCCGCAAGATATACCTCGCTTGAACTGCTTATTACTGCTGGTTAAGAATAGCTAGCCTGCTCATGCACCTCGTTATTCAGGTGAGCTTCGCCGACAAATCTTACTTAACCTTCACTGCAACTTCAGTCGGCGCGGCTCTATTACCACCCTTGACAAACCCGCCGCCAACCAGCTCGGAACCAGGAGCGCGCCCGGTCATATCCGACTCGACCTCCTCCTGCATTTCCTTGAAGTCTTTGCTCTTCGACGCATTGAGCGCGTCTACGTCGCCCTTGATCGGCTTGAAGGTCGATTTGGGGTTAAGATATTCCGCCACACTCTTCGGTGGCGGGACATCCTGCATCGCGCGGATAAATGCGACAATATCCCAAATATCCTGATCCTGCAGCACGTTGCCCCAATTGGGCATCGACGAAGAAAGCGATACAGCCTCGCCGCCGCCCTTGATCACCCTGAACAACTCAAGATTGGTCTTCTTTTGCATGTACTCGCCACGTGTCAATGTCCTTGGCCGCGGGTTCAGTTCGGAAGCGTTGGGGCCGTCACCGTGCATCAACCAGCCATGGCAGGCAATACAGTAGGAATAATAATAAGTTTTCCCGTGATTTGGATCGGCGCCTGCAACCTTCGTTTCACCGAATTTTGGTGACCATTGGTTCGTCCACTGATCGTAAACGCTTTTATCGGTCACGCCATCCGATGCAGGTTTCTTCACCCGATCCCATAACTCCGTCTTGTTTGAAGCATGTGTTTCTTTTTCACCAAGGGCATAACCACTAGACGTTTTGTAAGTCTTGGTATCGGAGTTGGCTCGCTTGCCCACGCCCGTCAGATAATCAAACGGCGCGATGCCATAGGTGCTACCGCCCTGCCCCGCAGACATGTCATCGGCTTCTTTCAAGAAATCAGCCGATGCTTTCTTCGCTTCCGCTTCAGTTACTGTAGGACACTCAACCTTCTGCCCCCCGGCCGTGCAGCGCTTCTCAGCAGCAAAAGCACTACCGCACACCATGCCCAAACTTGCTATTGCGATCAGGCCTATTTTTAACTTGGCATTCTTCATTTTCGATCTCCCTAAATTCATCTGTGCATTAAAGAGTCAATTACAGACCCTTCACGCGTTGCGCCACTGTAAGTTGACCTTCTTCCAACAAGCCAGGCAGCTGTTGCGCCTTGTCATAGTCACCCACAGCAAGGTTGGATGGCCCCTTCTTGGGATCGTCAACAAAGAACGCTGCTCTCATTTCCAGATGCAACGGTCCGCAGAAGTGCGTACAGAAGATTTCATATTCACCAGCAATCTCCGCAGTAAACTCATGCACTGCAGTCACGCCGCGTGGCAGATCCATATTGGATCTCTGACCATAGGGACCGTAAATGGTCAAACCCATCGTAACGTCAGGATTCTTGGTGATACCTGCCGCCTTGTCGATGTTGGTAGCAAACAAACGCACCTTATCGCCCTTGTTCACCCTCACCTGACGTGGGATGTAGCCGTAGCTGAAGGCTTTCATGTGAATTTCCTTGACTCCATTAACAAGCTTGACGCCCGGTGGTGCATTTTCCTTGGGTATGAAGTATCTCCTCGAGAATGCCCTGTGGGGAGGATCGAGCAAGTCTACTCTTTTATCGATCAGCCCGCCCTGCTCTGCCTGGCCTTTTGTCCAGTCCTTGACCAGATAAGCCATCAACCCCTTGGCGTTATGCGGCTCGCCGTCCACCGGCATGATCTTCAAGGTCTTGCCGTAGGTCGGGCTCTTCTCGCGCGCATCCCACATTTCGAAGTTAACCGGGAATACGATACCCGTTGGGCTGAACAGGCCGGTAGAGAACTTGTTCAAGGACATCACGTAGGAGTTATCCGGAGAGATGGAAATATGCCCCGTTCTGTAGTGAGTCGGGATTTCGTCAACCACTTCAAGCTTTGCGTAAGATACCTTTACGTTGGCATCCGCCACGAAGCAGCTCTCATAAACGTACTTGGAAGTCAGTCCATCCGGGCTGTCTATACCGGCACGGTAGGAGCCGCCATCCTTGTTATACACGTCCATGACCGAATGCAGAGGGCCTGCGCAGGTCGGGATGACTTTCTTGACCGCCAGCTTGTCCACATCGATGATAGTCATGGTTGCCGAGAGCTTGTCGCTCACTGCCACCATGGTGCTTTCCGGGTTGATGTCAGTACCATGCGGGTTCTTGCCTACTGGTATTTCCTTGATCAGCTTGAACGGGCTGGTGGAAAACACGCCGACGGTGGAATGGTAATAGTTGCCCGCGAAGACATACTTGCCATTTCTGGTCGCGTCGATGTAGTCCGGGGCACTCGGGGAAGGACCCCAGTCAATCACTTCGGTTTTGCCCGATTTGATGTCGACTTTGGCCATCTTGCCGCTATATTCACCCGTTGCGAACAGGTTCTTACCATCGGTGCTCATTGCAATATGGTGAACCCCAAATGGGAAAGGCAAAGCGATGATCCTTGCCAAATAGCCAGTCTGAATATCGAACTCGCAAATCGTGTTGGCGCCCTTGTCATTCAGATAGACGTATTTGCCGTCCGGCGTTCCGTTCTTGTTACCCTTGTTGCTACCGCCGAAGGAAATCTCGTGCGTGTCAACGCCGCAATCGATGTGGCGATATGTCTTGAAACTGGGAATGCCGATGATCGCCATCTTGCCGTCCACACCGCCGGACGAGTACAGGATCATCGGGTCATGGAGCGGTGAATCCTTGCCATCCGGAACCGCATTCTGCCATCCCGGGATAACCTCTGGCTTATCTGCAGCGTTGGCTGCCCCCAACATCATACAACTCGCCGATAATGCGCTTGCTACTAATAACTTGTATTTGCTTTTCATTATTACTCCCCTTGTACGCAACTGCTCAATAATAGGATAGCGTGGTTGACGCCGACCTTTAACCCAGACTTGCTCAGGTACTGCCATTACTTTTACTTACTGGCGCGCCCCATCAAGAAGCGCCTTGTATGGTACATGCCATCGCATCTTAACCGGATCAGCCACACGCTGACCGTCAGACCCGCTCCTTTCAAAAGAAAGAACAACGCGGCGTTACGGCGTGCCAACCGGAAACCGAAACAACAGCCCTTGCCAAACTACATACTTCAATTTTTATACTTCAATTTTTCGGGGATATGCTGCCAGAATATCCACCCTGAATTCATTTGCACCGGTGTCGTAGCACCTGTGGCATTTTGTCGCACCATGCGGCATTTTGTCGCATGATGCCTAAAGTAAATCTCGCCGTCAAGAGAGTAATGAAAAAATTGTCGCTGAAATTGTGGGGAGTATTTTTCAGCACGGATATATGCTGAACGAAAGCATGGGTGAGGCGTCACATGGCGGCGCATTGACGGGTTCCATAGCCCCCGGCAAAACCGTAATCAGCTAAGTCGAATCGGGATTTATGCTTCAGCTTCTTTGGCAGAGGGGCGCCGCATGCCGCGAATCGCGCCGACAGCAAACACGCACGCCCCCGCAAAAATAAGGAGCAGATACTCGTAGGCAGGCACTCCGCCCCGCAGGGTCAGCAGGCTGTCCAATACGCCCAATGTCATCAGGATAAACCCGAATAGCTTGGTTATTGTTCCGCGCCTGCCGTACTCTGACTCTTCCACGCTCATGCCCTTATTGTTGATGCTGCTGCGGTTCTCAGGCAGGTTTTCTGGCACTGCGCGCCCACCAGAGCAGGCCGCCGATAAACAACCCCATGACGATCAGCGCAGTAATGAGCGGCTTTGATCCGGTTGCCGGCTTGAGCAACAGCCAGTACCACGTAGTCATGGTGTGCTTCGAACCCTTTTCGCCGTTGTTACTGCCGTCCCATGCCGCAAATGCTATGGGTATGAACTTCCCCTCGGAGAACTGAATGTCTTTTTCCGGAGTAGTCGTAGTGAGCGGCCGCGTGATCAGCACCTTCCATGTTCCATCGCTATAACTCGCTTTTGACTTGAGCCCAACACCAGCCGCATCGCGTTTCTCGATCTCCTTGAATCCTTTGCTGTTGAGAATATTAATGCTTTCGGCAGCATCCTTTGCACCACTCTTCCAATGCCAGATATTCACCGGATTTGCCGCATCGCCCATGCCGAAATAGGGTTTCTGCATTTCCTTCGGAATTACGACAGGTAACTGCACCGCGACGCCATCCTCCGCAATAGGCGCATCGGCGAGTTTTCCCGCCTCTTCGTCCCCGGGGATGCTCTTGGTGCGATCGTCCCACTCCAGCAACATTGCCACAGTCTTATCGTTGTATAGCGCGCGAACCGTGATGGTGTCATTGGAGGGTGTGAAATAACGCTCTCCCCCAATGATCTGCGGAACCAGATAGAAAGTGGTCGGCGTGGATTTTTCCCAGCTCGCATCATCCGGCGTGGCGGGCAATTCGCCTTCCACCTTATTCGCCTTGACAACGGTATTTTCTGGATTGACCTTCTTGTCGGTCTTGGCCAAGGATGACACATAGTTGGCTACATGCCAGCGCTCCTCGACAGAGAGCTTCTTTTTACTCTTGGGGTCGGCGAAAGACGGCATTTCCGTACCGGGAATGCCAGTGGAAATGCGTGTGAAAATATCTTTCGGATCGTTGCTGCCGCGGAATGTCCAAGGCTTGGTCAGGTTGCGTGGCCAAGTGCGTTCGCCTGCATCGCCCTTGAGCCGCTTGCTGGCGCTGCCCTTGCCGGCTTTGCCATGACATTCCACGCAACGATCGCCATCTTCAAACAACTTTTTGCCCTTCTCGATGCTCTCTGCCGAGCTTGCTATTTGGGAGCCAAACTCGACCTGTTTACTGGGAGGCTTGTCGTATTGCGCGAAAGTCTTGACATAGGCCACCAGATCCCACATATCCTGCTCTGCCAATATATCGCTCCAGCCCGGCATCGCAGTGCCCGGCATGCCATCGCGGATCATCCTGAATACATCGTCATCGTTGGGCACCATGTCTTCAAAACCGGAAGTTTTGATTTTGTAGTTGCCTGAAGTGAAATCCCTCGGCGGCGGGTTGAGCCGGTTTTTAGCCGCGCCCCCGCCGTCGCCCTCGGCGCCATGACACCAAGTACAACGCTTGCTGTAGATTTCCTTCCCCTTGGCAGCAGTGCCAGTTTTCGCTGATGCCGATCCCGCCACAAGCATAGCGGTGCAGAAAGTGAGGAGAGCTAGTTTATTTATAGGACTCATTGTTATTCCTAAACGCCGATTATTCATGTGCCCACGACCTTGGTTTTCTGCCGGTATAGTCATACAGGAACAGGATTACTTTCCATATTTCGTCCTCGGTCAGGAAATTTTGCCAGACTGGCATGGATGAAATCCACGGAGCGGCCTCGCCCGGTAGCCCCGGACCACCGGTTGCGATGCGCCAGAACAAGAAAGATTCCTGTAATTGCGCGATGGTGCCCACGTCCTGGAAATTGAGCGGCGTAGGATTGAGACCGGAAGCGTAAGGCCCCTTGCCGTCCAGTTTGTCGCCGTGACAGTACTGGCAGTTCTGGATATAAACATCACCGCCCGCCTTGACCAATTCCTTGAATTTTGCAGGGTCATCCTTCTCGAATTTGCGATAGGGGTTTTCCAGCGTCGAAAGGTTAAAGCTCTTGCCATACGCCTTGAATTTTCCCGGAGGTGCGGGGTGGATGGTGCGTAGCTCCACCGGTGCCTCGAAGCTGGGCAACATGCTTGAGTACGTATAATAACCAGCCAATAACGGAACAATGACAAACACCACATTCCGTATCATCTTCTTGGACGGATCCTCAACCAGCGCCTTGATGGGGCCGACCAACTCCTGAGTCCCCTCCTCGGTGAAGGTGAACACCATAACCACCCCGGACACCACGAAGACCATATACATGGTGAGCAGGCTCTTGGGAATCAACTGGCCCAGCAGCACGTCGAAAACCAGGATAAAGCTGAAATACACCCCAAACACAACAAGGGCGAGCTGTAACAAACGGGGAATGCGTCTTTTCTGTGTCATGATCATTTCAATCCTGCCAAGTAATTCACCAGCATCTCGAGCTCCTTCGCTTTCAGTTGCTCACCGTATGTCGCGGGCATCATGCCCGCCGTAAATCCCTTGGCTACAACCGCATCGGGATCGAGTATCGCCTGGCGCAAATATTCCTTATTCTTACCAGCACCAATCTTGGCCAGACTCGGCCCTACCGAGCCGGTCTGACCGGCAACCACATGGCAAGCGCCGCAGGTATATTTGGCGATGACCTCTTCGGCTGTTTTCAGCGGTGCCGCCTCGGCTGCCTTGGGTGCTTCTGCGCCTGGAGCGGGCATGGCAGGAATTTCGACCGTGACTTCGGCGCCGCCAGAATCCTGCAGATAGGCGATGACAGCCGCAAGCTCAGCCTCGTTCAACCCAATCCCGCCGCCAGTCACATCCGGCATCGGGCTCTCGGTATCGTTGGTGCCAGCCTTGCCGAATCCGGAAACCACAAAGGCTGACGGCTTCACCAATGACTCCTTCAGATACTCTTCAACCGTTTTTGCCGTGCCTTTGTAACGTGCATCTTTTAAACGTTCTGCCGCCACAGGGCCAATTTTGTCGAGCATTGGCGCCCGACCCATTGCATTGTGGCACAGCGTGCAAGTCCCCTTGCCGTTATAAATCTTTCCACCCAATGCGATGAATTGATCCATGGTCATCGCACCCAGGTCCAGCTTTGCCTCCACGGGCGGCGGTTCGGGTTTTATCTGCGGAATACCAAAGTTGGAAAAACCCCAAAATGCCCCGACCATCAACAGGCTGAAGATGGAAACCTTAATAAAATTGATCATGCCTGCTCCTTCCAATAGCCTTTGGCAACGACATGCCGTCCGCTAATCGTGCTCAGCCAGAAGACAAAGATCACCATAGCCATGAACATGATCGTCCCGATCGATACGATGTTGGCCGCGTAACCCAGACCCGGCGTATAGGCATCGGGAGAGGCATCGCGGAAAATATTGGATATATGCCAATGCTGGCGGATGCCGGAGCGCACATAACCCATCAGGCCCATCAACCATGTGAAGGACACGGCCAACAGGAACAGCGCGTATTGCGACCGGTTGGACATCCGTCCCCAGTGCATCGGAGCCACTTCTTTAGCGCCCTTGTACATAAATGCATCAATGACTACGCTAATAATGATGATGAGCAACGTCGTCAAGACCTGCGGTATGGAGGCCGCCACTTTATATACGGTATTGGTGAAATAGCCATAATAGACGCCCAATATCACAATATTGATGAGACCCACAGTGAACAGTGCAATCTGCGCCGCGTTGCCCGCTGCCGCCCAAGACACGGTGGGGACTTTATTGGCGCGCCGGTAGTACATAAAGCTCAGGAAAGTGAATGTCAGCAAAAAGTTCACTGCCGTGTTCTTCGCTGGCATGATACCGAGCACCCCCAGATACTGGTGATAGGGTCCACCGAGGCTTTTGAGCTCTGAATTGGTGAGCACCAGGGTATGCGGCGTAAACCACACCAGGAAAGCAACCACCAGTACAATCGCGATGTATTTAATCCTGGGATTGTAGCGATAAGCACCTTCGCTGCGCCCCATGCCGCACCAGAGATAGTAGTTGGCCGACAGAAACAGTGCGCCGATCAGCACCGCCTGAATGATGAACAACCATGCGAACACACCACCCATCAGGGTAATACCCATCTGCTGGCTATAGGCATATATTTCGGCGGTCAGGTAATAACCGGCGAAAGGCAACGGCAACAATGCCGCAATAGCAATGAAATTGGCGTTGAAACCCACCCAGTCGTAATGGGCGCGCTCTTCCTTGTTCTTGGCGCTGAGGAACTTGAAGGCCGCATAGGCACCGACAATCGAACCGCCGTAGGCCACGTTGGCGACCACGCGGTGTATGTTGATCGGGTTCCACAGGAAATTATGAACCGCTTCCCAGGTATTGCCGTTAAATACCCCCGCCGCATCCACGGCTGCCGGGCTCATCATGAAGGTCGTCCACGCGTTGGCCAGGAACATCAGCAGGCAACCGACCGCATTAAGCAACAAGCCGAATGTCAGGTGAACCCATTTCTTGTTTCCGCCCTGCAGCCAGTGCCAACCATAGTAATAGATATACAGCACCGCGCTCTCGGCGAAGAATAACAGGGCATACGCCCACATGCTTTCCTTGAAGATCAAGGACATATACTGGAATAGATGCGGATAGAACAGGATTAGCGCAAAAGCCAACAGCCCCCCCAGCAGCGCCGTAAGGGAGTAGGCTGTAATGCTGACCTTGATGAACTCATAAGCCATGTTGTCATAGCGCACATCCCGTGTCGCCATCCCGATAGCCTCGATGATAAACACGAACATTGGCACCGCCACGACGAATGCGCCAAACCAGAGGTGCAACTGCGCGATGAGCCATACCGCCACGCGGGAATTTACGCCCTTGATGGTCGGGTAATCCGCTTCAGTCAACTTGGGCGCAGGCGGAAAGGTTACCGCTTTTGCCTCCGGCGCAGCGTCTGCCTTAGCCGCTGCGGGAGCAGGGGCTGCTGCTGGTGCTGCCGCTGTGGATGCCGGAGCCGCTGCTGCGGGCGCTGCCGCCTCGGATGCGCTTGCGGCCGGCATAAAAACGGGCAGGGTAAACATGGCAAAAATTGCCAATAAAAACGCTCCGCAAATGATTCTTATATTCCGTTTTAGCAAGATCTACTCCTGTTTATGAACGCATGCGCGTACCTTAAGGGTGACATATCCTTAAGCGATGTTAAAAACCCCTAATGGTGATATATCAGCGTCAATCCCTGAAGCTTCATCATTGAGAAGTCCAGGCCTAGAAATAAGAGAGCAAAGACAATAAACGCCCCAACGAACGGTACAAAATAAGCTTTCATGTCATTACGCCCTTAAGAACCACGCAAAAAAAACGATCACTGCAATCAGAACCGCCGTAAAAAAGGCCGGCCCAAACCAAGGGTATTTCGTTGCCCCGCATTCTTCTGTATTGCATTCATGTGCGCTCATGCCCAACCCCTTCACCAACGGTTTATCTACATATAAATAAGTCCCGCAAGGCGAGCTAACTCTCCCTGCGGGCTGCCATGCCAACTACTACAAAACGAAGTAATACATGATCAGGCAAACGAAGATGACATTCACCATCATCCCGGAAAAAATGACAGCATCCGCAAGATATTTTTTGTGAATATCCTTCATTCAGTCCGCGCGCCCTATTTCTTGGCAAACTTCCGGATATAGGCCAGCAGGTCGTTCACTTCCGCCGCCGACAAAGTTGCACCCCAAGGCGGCATCAGCGGAGACTTGCTGATGGCCGGGCCGCCGTCCTTGATGACCGTCCTGATATCGTCATCGGTACGTTTTGCCATATCCGCAGCGTTGGTGAAATTGCGCGGATCGGTGGCGAAATCCTTCCCGACGTTGATGCCTTTGCCATCACCCTTGACCCCGTGGCACTGGGCGCAATAAAACTCAAACACCTGCTTTGCGTCCGCCGCCTGCGCTGAGCTGGCAGCACCCAAGGCCAAACCAAGCGCCACGGTAGTTGCTATTACAAATCTCGACATGAGTTAATCCCTCCGTTCGTTCGCATTATTCGAAAGTAGCCACAAAAGACGCTACGTTCTCAATATCTTTCGGGCCGAGCACGCTGCCAAAATCAGGCATATCCCGAACCGGCTTGAATACCTTGATGTTCGCCAGATAGGCGTTAACCCAATCGGGGTTCAGCCTCTTGCTGGCTCCAACCAGGCTGGGGCCGCTCTTTCCACCGAGCACATCCCCCTTCGAAGGATACTCATGGCACCCGCCGCAGGGCATATCCTTGGTGAATATCTTGCGACCCTTCACAGATACCTCGGCTTTAATGACGCCCGCTTTGACTTCCGCCGATTTCAGTCCCATCAGAAAATCTGTAACCGCCGCCGCATCTCCAGCCGACATCTTGGGATGGCCGCCCGGGTTTTTGTCGGTGATCGAGTTATATTTCAACGGGCGGATCGGTTTCGGATTCTGCAGCCACGCCGCAAGCCAATCCTTCTGGAATTTGCTGCCTGCATACCACAGCTCCGGCCCCTTCTTTGCGAGCTGATCCGCTATCGTCTTTTCCTTTGCGGGGCCATCGGTGTAATGGCAACTGGAACAACTCTTCTTGAAAATGGCATCCCCGCCAGCCGCATAGCTGGGTGCTGTCGTCATGACCAGCAAAGCCGCTCCAAGGGAAACGGTGACTGCTAGCAACCTCATGTCGTACTCCTTTCTGTTTTTACTTCTGTGGTTTCAACAAAGACAAAGTGATACTTGCTATTTTTTACTATTACTTCAATATGGATTTGAAAAAGGGTGATGCGTCTCAATTATTTTTTCTTGCTTATGTTTTTGACGCCCAAGCGCAACAACTCAACCTGTGCGGTACGACTCCCATATTTATTCAAGGTATTTTTCGGCTCACCGTTGCACATTACATGCAACTCTGCGGCTACCTTTGCGCATTGCATTTATGCGCAAGCTGTCAATTATTCTTACGATAATTTGACTGCGACAATTCGTCGCGCTTTTGAATTCTGTCCCAACTGGGAAAATGTGTCAACCACAAGAGATAAAACGACAAGCAAAAATACTGCCGATATGTCATCGAATCTTGCCGAAATAAGCCCGGATTCAATATCCATCGCCCGCAATCCCTATATCAATCGATCCTAATGTAGCGCACCTAACGGGCATGGCGAGTAGCCACCCCTGATAATTAAACTCGCCATGCCCGTTTCCCTCTCCTCAATCCTCTCCCGTAAACGGGCGAGGAGGCAAACGAGAAATGCAATTGTTAATTCCTGCGGGCGAGGAGGCGCACGAATCGCTACGCGAGTTTCACGTTAAAACCAGTCCATCGGGATGCGCCGCAGATCATCCGGCTCATCAATGTCGTGTAATGGCGTGCCAACCTCCAGCGACCAACCTAATTGCCCAATTCTATCGATAGTCTCTGCTGCCACCCTGCCTGTACTCCAGGCCATATTCTCAAATAGTAATGGATGAAAGCGAGCAAGCCCCAGCAAAACATAACCGCCATCCGCCGCCGGGTGAATGACGGCATTTTTATGTTTGAGCGCAGCTACGGCTGAACGCAAGAGTGCCTCGCTCATTTCGATACAGTCCGTTCCTATCAATATCACCGGTTCGCCATGCTCGAGGCCGCGTTGCGCCGCGCGCGCAAGCCGCACGCCGAGGTCGCCCTCGCCTTGTGCGCTGACCTCGACACCTCGCGGGATATCCACGCCAACCCACGCGTGCGAAACGATATCGGGCGTAACACACAATTCGACAGGGCCGGTCACGGCTCCGGTTGCGACAGACAGCGTTCGATCCAGCATCCGGCGCGCCAATCTCGCCGCGCCGTCTTGCCCGAGCGCCGGTATGAGCCGTGTCTTTGCAAAGCCGGGCAGGGGCGCCTTGGCGAAAATAATTATCCGGGTCATCTGTACAATTCGGCCAGCTCACCCGCAGGCACGCCACGCCAGTACAACCAGCGCAATCGCCACATCAGCCATATCGTTCTCCATACCCCGCGCTTCTCCCAACGGCGCCCGGAAGTGACTACACGATCCGCGAGGCAAATCGGCCTGGACAACGCGCGTAACCGCTTCGACAGTTCGACATCCTCCATCAACGGCTGATCCGGGAAACCACCCGCCAACTCAAATGCGCAGCGCGTGACAAACATGGCCTGATCGCCCGTGGCGATTCCTGTGAGGCGCGAACGCCAATTCATCATTCTGGCGACCACCCGCAACATGAACGAACTACCTGCGATGCGCACATCAAAATGCCCCCATGCATATTCGTGAATGCCCCCGCTATGCCGGATGGCGGCTTCGATCGACTGTTCCGCAGCAAGCGGCAACCTTGTGTCGGCATGCAGGAACAACAGGATATCGCCTTGCGCGGCAGCCGCACCCACGTTCATTTGCCGCGCCCGGCCACGCTCGCTGCAAATCACCTGCACGCCCGCGCATAAAGCTGCTTGCTGTGAGCCATCCTCGCTTCCCCCGTCCACCACAATCACCTCGGTGCCGCACCCATATAACGGCATGAGATGCTCGAGCAAACCCGGCAGCCCTTCCGCCTCGTTCAGCACCGGGATGATGATTGAGAGCTCCGCTTTCATAAACAGGATGAAAATGACTGCGTCACTTTTGCAGCACCTGGACAATCCGTTTTGCGATCAACGGAAACGCGCCCAGCAGGGCGAAGGAGAGCAGCACCTCCGGCGAAATGATGCCGGACAGGCTTTCGATATGCGCCAATTGCGTGCCCGCATTCACGTACACCATGGTTCCGGCCAGCATACCCAACTGGCTGACCCAATAAAAAGTACGTGTGCGGATTTGCGTCAGCCCCATCAGCAGGTTGATCAGAAAAAACGGGAAAGCCGGCACGAGGCGCAGCATGAAAAGATAAAGCGCCCCATCCTTCGCCATGCCTTCGTTGATTGCTTTCAGCTTATCGCCAAAGCGACGCTGGATAAAATCACGCAGCAAGTAACGCGAGATCAGGAATGCCAGTGTCGCGCCAATCGACGATGCAAAAGACACGAACAGCGTGCCATACCAAAAACCGAACAAGGCGCCAGCCGCCAGCCCCATGACCGTCGCGCCCGGCAATGACAGCGCCACGACAGCGACATACAACACGAAGGCCATCAACGTGATCTGCAAGGGCGACCGCTCCAGCATGGCCGCAAATTTCCCCTGGCTCTCCTTGAGCGCACTCAAGGTCAGGTGTTGATCGAGCCCCATGCCAAAAAACAGCGCAATGGCCGCGATAATCAGCAAGGCGAGAATTGCTTTTTTCACGCCGCCCGCTCAGTCGTGCAACGCGCCGCCGCAACTGCTGCCCTGTCCAGCCGTGCAACCATGGCAGTGATCGGCGACACGGATAGCGTTCCCCTGCAAATCGGCGCGCAACAAATCGCGCAAATGCGGGCGACCCTCGCCCGGCAGTTCCAGCCCAAGCTGCTGGTTAAAATCGCAGTCATAAAGATGACCCCGCCAATCCACGCTGACCAGATTACGGCACATCACATTGCCGACATTGGCGGCGGAGAAATTTTCTTTCAGCAGGCGCAAGTAATCATGGAATTGCCCTTTGGAAATCAGCGTGCTGCCAAAACGCTGGATCGGCATATTGGCCATCGCGAACAACTGATTGAACGCGACGCCGTAACGTTCGGATAATTCGCGCCTGTAATCCGCCTGCAATGCAACTTGATCGGGAGGCAGCGAAGGGCCTTGCGGGTTGTAAACCAGATTCAGGATGAGGCCGCTCCCTTCGCGCCCATAGCCCAGCGCGTTAAGCTGAAACAGCGCAGCGATGCTTTTATCGAACGCCCCCTCTCCGCGTTGCCTGTCGACATTCTCCGCCAAATAACACGGCAGCGATGCCACCACTTCCACCTTGTGCCTGGCCAGGAATTCGGCGAGCCCATCCTGCCCCTGCTCTAACAGGATGGTCAGGTTGCAGCGGTCGATCACGCGCGCACCCAGGGCGGCGGCCCTACCCACCAGATCGCGAAACTGTACATGCAACTCGGGCGCGCCACCGGTCAGGTCGAGCGTTCCGATCCGGCGTGCGGCCAACACTTGAAGGATAAGTTCCAGTGTCTCCCCATCCATCGTTTCCTTCCGGCTGGGGCCCGCGTTGACATGGCAATGCAAGCAGGACTGATTGCATCGATAGCCCAAATTGACCTGTAGCGTATCAAGCTTGCCGCGATACAACGCAGGAAATCCGGAGTCTTGCAGCAGGGGTAAAACGGCATGCATCATGTTCCTCGGCGTGGTAGGTCAAAAGCCCTATTGAAACCATTTGCCCTGCAAACAGCCAAGCTACACCCTCATCTGTAATGCGATCTTGCCAGGCTGATACGTCCAAAATTTGAATTCTGTGTTGAGGCAAATGTCAGCGAATTGTAACAGGGAACGCTTGTCATCCATGCTCGATGAAACAGCCGCGCTATACCTCAATCCCGCTCCTTTCACATCCAAACCATATATTCAAAAATCAGATAACCAATCAAGAACTAATTATTTCACGGCGCAAATGAATCTCCCTAGGATGCGCCCATCGCGAATTAAATCTCGTGATCAATTTAAAAACCACTAAAGGGGCTTCATCATGCAAAAGAAATTTATCGCGGTTGCTATCGCAGCCGCTTTTTCAGCGCCAGCGTTCGCGGAAAATAGCAACATCACCATCTATGGCAAGTTGAATGCAGATTTTGAGTCTGCCAAAAATGACAAAGCCACTCTTGCCACAAATGCAACCAATCTGAATCGTGTTGTTTCAAACGCATCCTATCTTGGCTTCAAAGGCGAGAAGGATTTAGGCGATAACTTGCGAGCAATTTTTCAGATCGAAGCACTGGTTGACCTGAATAGTGCTGCTGGCAATGGATTAGGTGGCGCACTACGCAACAGCAACGTCGGTTTGAAGGGCAACATCGGCACGGTGTTCTACGGCAACTGGGACACTCCCTACAAAGTGGCGCACAACAAGGTTGAATTGTTCGACAACACCCACGCTGCCTCTGCGCTGAATATCACAGGCAGGGTGCCTTATACCTCCACTACCGGCGCAAATTTCAACACCCGTCAAAAAAACGTGGTTCAGTACTGGACACCTGATATTGGGGGGTTTCAGGCCAGACTGGCCTATGCACCAGACAACAGCAAGAAAGGGACACTTGTTGCAGGCGGCAATAAGGAAGTGGGGGCATTGAGCGCAACTTATGAAAATGAATTGTTCTATGTTGCTTATGGTTACGAGAGCCACCAGGATGCGTTGGCTGCTGGTGCTTCTACGGTCAGCCTGACCGATAAGGCAAACCGGTTGGTCGGCGCATACAAATTTCAAAATGGCCAAGTTGGTTTGACCTATGAGCGTTTGTCTGTAGCGCAAGCAGCTACGAGCACACAAACTGTTTCACGCAACGGATGGGGGCTGTCCGGCAAATACAAGTTCGGCGATAGCAACATCGGCGCGTTTTATTCGCGTGCCAATGATTTAAGTGGCGCTGCCAATGCAAATACTGGAGCGAACCAGTATTCATTGCGTTATGGCTATAAATTCCACAAGGATACCGAGGCATATGCTTTCTACACGGAATTAAAAAACAAGGTATCCGGCCTTTACAACCTGTCCGCAGGCAACACCATTACCGGTGCTGCAGGTGCAAAACTGTCCGGCTTCGGCTTGGGCATTATCCATTCGTTCTAATTGACCCAATTCACAAGGAGAAAATCTCATGAAACGATTCAAACTTTCAGGAACAATTCTGACCGTAGCGTTGGTGCTGGGCTTATCACTTGGTGCCCATGCCGCAGAAATCAAGTTGCTCAACGTGTCCTACGACCCGACGCGCGAGCTGTACCAGGACTACAACGCCGCCTTCGCAAAATACTGGAAGGGCAAGTTCGGCGACGACGTAGTTGTCAGGCAATCGCACGGCGGCTCTGGCAAGCAGGCGCGCGCCATCATCGACGGGTTGGAAGCCGATGTAGCGACGCTGGCGCTGGCTTACGACGTGGACGAGCTCGCGGCCAAGGCGTGGCTGATCCCCAACGACTGGCAAGCGCGCCTGAAGCACAACAGTTCGCCCTACACCTCGACCATCGCGTTCCTGGTGCGCAAGGGCAATCCCAAGGCCATCAAGGACTGGGGCGACCTCGTGAAATCAGGCGTGAGCGTGATTACCCCAAACCCGAAGACATCCGGCGGCGCGCGCTGGAACTATCTCGCAGCCTGGGGCTATGCGCTGAAAAACAACGGCAATGACCCGGCCAAGGCCAAGGAATTCGTCGGCAAGCTGTTCGCCAACGTGCCGGTACTGGATTCCGGCGCGCGCGGTTCGACCACCACCTTCGTCGAACGCGGCATCGGCGACGTATTGCTGGCCTGGGAAAACGAAGCCTTCCTCGCGGTGAAAGAACTCGGCCCGGACAAGTTCGACATTGTCGTTCCGTCATTGTCCATCCTGGCTGAGCCGCCGGTAACAGTGGTGGACAAGAATGCAGACAAGCACGGCACGCGCAAGGTGGCGGAAGCCTATCTGGAATACCTGTACTCGCCCGAAGGTCAGGACATCGCGGCAAAAAATTACTATCGCCCGGCCGATGCAACGGTAGCTGCCAAATATGCGAAGCAGTTCCCCAAGGTCGAATTGATCACCATCGACAAGGTGTTCGGCGGCTGGGCCAAGGCGCAAAAGGCGCACTTTGGCGACGGCGGCACGTTCGACCAAATCTACAGCAGGAAGTAAGGGCGGCCGACTGCTCCTGTTTTTTGTGATCTCATAATGAATACTGAGGGCGCTTATTAGTACTATTGCTTGCCGGCAATATATTGTTAGAATGCCATATATGAAAGCGCAACTCGTCATTAAAGACAGGATACGCAAAGGCAACGCATTGATTGAGCGGGTTGTCTGGGCTGTACCGACACCCGTAAATGGCTGCTCGCACCACTTCAAGTATCGGCTGTATTGCGGGCAGAATGGCGCAACAGTGGTGCGCTATGACAACGAATCAGGCAAGGGCGACCATCGGCATCTAGGCAAAAATGAACGCCAACAGCACTACTTGTTCATCACGCTGGAACAACTGATTATGGATTTTGAGGCGGATGTCATCCGCCTGTTAGGAGACGAAAATGAAAGCGATTATTGAACTGACCAGTTGGAAAGCCTCACAGGCGCGCGCTTTGCGTGCGGCCAAAAGAGCAGATGCGGGCAGGCCTGCCTCAGCCGATTACCACCTCGACTTTGATTCAATGGCAAGCCTCTTCTCGGACATCACACCTGCGCGGATGCAAGTGATCGAAACCTCCAAACAGCTCGGCGCACTCAGTGTGTATGCCTTAGCCAAGGCGATGGGGCGCAACTATTCAAACGTGCATCGCGACGTGCGCAAATTGCTGGAGCTTGAACTCTTGGCGCGCGATGAGGATGGAAAGGTTTATGTGCCGTGGAAAGATGTGGTGCTGAATGTTTCGCTGACGGGGGATTCGCTGGCTGCGTGATGCGCGTCACCATCACTGCCCGCAAGCCATGCTCTTTGTAAAACTATTGCGAGACCCCAATGGCACTTATGCCTCTCAGCACCGAAGCCGAACAAACCCTCGCAGCCACCATTGCCGGATGGTTTCAGAACTTCGGGGGTACCAGCGCACTAGATGTCGCCCGTGGCCTCTCAATCGATCATGTAGCAGTGATGCTGATCTTTGAACAGTTGGTAACGGAGGGCTATGGTTCGATGAACAAAAGCGTCCAGCTTTACCAAATGAGCTTCGATCTAGACAACATCGCCGCTGGCTTCAAACATGAGCCGGTGACTACTCATATCTTCTTTCCGTCGAAGGGGGTTCTGCGAAAAGCATTCTTTGCCTCTGACCTGGCACAGCAGCGATTTCCTGAGTACACGACACGTTTATATCTCGGTGCTCATCAGATAGGGCTGGTGTACTTTAGCGAGGAAGTTTTGTCGCGTTACCTAGTTCATCCAGAGCACTACGAGATCAACGACTCGCTAGCCGGTGGTGATGTTTCGTCCTTGTCGGCAGCGCCTGAAAATCGGTACTTATACGTTCGCTACGGCAAATGTCGTCTCATGTCAGATCAGATTGCCGTCACCGCAATTTACAAAGACCTTTCGGATATGAGTCCGTCGGAACAGAGCTACTGGCACTCGCACGAGATCGAGTCACCCAAGCTGGATAGAGCTGACTCACACTTCCACAACTTCCTCAAGCGAACCTACGAGGGTGATTTCGTCGACTTCCACGACCCGATTTCTACGCTGCTTGAGGCAGTTACCGGAGTCAACAATGCGTGTGGCTCTGCCCCTCTCTTCGTCAAGGTCAGCAACATCCACCTTCGGTTGCCAGTCGAACAAACGTACAAGTCGTACTGTGATTCCGCGAGTGAACTGTACAAGGTACTCGGCCCGGACAATATTTCGCAGTCACTACTGAGTGCAGTACTGATGAGCGACTTCGGACTACAAGATGACGATCTCAAACATGCTGAGTCTGGACGCCCGCTGAGTAAGCTTCAGCTCCTTGCGATTGCCGAGCAGAAACTTGGGAGCGCAGGCCTGTACACGAAACCCCTTAGCAAACTGGCGGGCCTGCGAGTTGATGCAGACCACAAGGTTTTGGGGTCGGACGTAGGCACTAAAAGCTACTCACGGGAGTTTGCCGCCATGTGCGATGACTTAACCAGAGCGCTGCACCAACTGACCAATTTGATTGCAAAATTTAAGGCGGCACGCGTTTGACGTTAACGTATCGGCGTCGAATTGTTGTTGCTACCTGTGCTAATACACGACATCATGATCGCCCACATTCACGGGAATGATCTCATCATCCTGAATCAACAACTCCAGTGTGATGCGGTAAGAAAGGTTGATGGAAACCGAATGTAGCCCTTGTAGCCTGCCACTCAAGGCATGCAAGCGTAGCGAGGGGTGGTGCGGATTCATCTCCAGCAGTTGCAGGGTCTTAAGGTATTGCTTTTCCAGATCGGGATGGCGTTTGAGAAAACGCGCCGCGCGTTTTTCATATTGCGCGGTGAATATCAGTTGAAAGCTCATGCAGCCGACTTTTTCACACGCTTGACGTGCGCCGCTGGCGATTCTTTCACAAAGCGTCCCGCTTTGATGTCGGCGCGTGTTTCGGCCAAGGCCGCTTCCAGCTCGCACTCGCGCAGGTAGTGATATTGCGCAATTTCCATCACCACAAAACGATCTTTACCGCGCACCGAGACGATAGCTTCCGGGCGTTCCGCCAGCACGGCCTCAATGGCGGCAACCCCTTTCGTTTTCAGGTCATTGGCGGTCAGGTTGGACATAGTGGATTTCCTTATGGGTTTGTTTCAAGTGCGCCAGATAGTACGCTTTATAGTGCGATTAATCAACTGTCGAAGAGTGGTCTTGGTTGGGCAGAGCAAGGTTGGCCAAACCAATCCTTATTCAAAAAACAGATAATCAATGAAGAATTTATTATTTTCCTGCACCATGGCACGCCGATAGACTGCGCTTATCCAATAACAGGAATAAGCAATGTCGCAATTCAAAGCCCATAGCGTGCTGCCCGGCTTCAATCTGGCGCTGGGTTTTACGTTGCTGTACCTCTCGCTGATCGTGCTGATCCCGCTGTCGTCGCTGTTCTTCAAGACGGCGACGCTGGGCTGGGGCGGTTTCTTCGAAGTTGCGACTGGCGAGCGCGTGCTGGCTTCGCTGCGCGTGACTTTTTTCACCTCCTTTGCTGCCGCAGTGGCAAATGCCTTCTTCGGTTTGGTGGTGGCCTGGGCGCTGGTGCGCTACAGCTTCCCCGGCAAGCGAATCGTCGATGCGCTGGTGGATTTACCGTTTGCGCTGCCGACCGCCGTCGCGGGCATCGTGCTGGCGACGCTGTACGCGCCGAATGGCTGGCTCGGCCAGCATTTTGCAGAGCACGGCATCAAGGTGGCCTATACGCCGCTGGGCATCGTGGTTGCGCTGACTTTTATCGGCCTGCCGTTCGTGGTGCGCACGGTGCAGCCGGTGCTGGCTGATGTCGAAGCCGAGGTGGAGGAGGCTGCCGCCAGCTTGGGTGCGGGGCGCTGGGCGGTATTCCGCCGCGTGATCTTCCCCGCGATCTATCCGGCGCTGCTGACCGGTTTTGCACTGGCCTTCGCGCGCGCCATCGGCGAATACGGCTCGGTGATTTTCATCGCGGGCAATATGCCGTACGTTTCCGAAATCGCACCGCTGCTGATCGTCGCCAAGCTGGAGCAATACGACTATGCGGGTGCGACGGCGATTGCGGTGCTGATGCTACTGATTTCGTTTACGTTGCTGTTGTCCATCAATGGCCTGCAATGGTGGAGCAGCACAAGGGGAAACAGATGATGCATCGGACAGAAAACAATTGTAGGTCGGGCTTTGCCCGACATCATTTATATATGGCGGGCAGAGCCCGCCCTACACCTAAACTTGGATTGGAGTGATCGTGTCACAAGTTTCTTTAACCCGCAGAATTTCCACGCGCGAATCCACCGGCGTGGCGCTGCTGCTGATCGGTGTGGCGCTGAGCTATCTCGTGCTGTTTCTCGGCCTGCCGCTGTTCGCAGTGTTCTACGAGGCATTCAGCAAGGGCTGGGGGCTGTACTGGGCGGCATTGCAGGAACAGGATGCGTGGTCGGCAATCGAATTGACGCTCATCGTCGCCGCCATCGCGGTACCCACGAACCTGGTGTTCGGCGTCGCGGCCGCATGGGCCATCGCCAAGTTCGAGTTCAAGGGCAAAAGCCTGCTGATCACGCTGATCGACCTGCCGTTCGCGGTCAGCCCGGTGGTGTCCGGCCTGGTCTATGTGCTGCTGTTCGGCGCGCAGGGCTGGTTCGGCCCGTGGTTGCAGGCGCACGACATCAAACTGATCTTCGCCGTACCCGGCATCGTGCTGGCCACCGTCTTCGTCACCTTCCCCTTCATCGCCCGCGAGCTGATCCCGCTGATGCAGGCGCAGGGCAAGGAAGAGGAAGAAGCGGCCGTGTCGCTCGGAGCGTCCGGCTGGCAGACCTTCCGGCGCGTGACGTTGCCGAACATCAAGTGGGGTGCTGTACGGCGTGATCCTGTGCAACGCGCGGGCGATGGGCGAATTCGGCGCGGTGTCGGTGGTGTCCGGCCACATCCGCGGCCTGACCAATACCATGCCGTTGCACGTCGAGATTCTTTACAACGAATACAACTTCGTCGCGGCCTTCGCGGTGGCATCGTTGCTGGCTTTGCTGGCGCTGGTCACGCTGGCGGTGAAATCGCTGGTCGAATGGCAGGCGAAACGCAGCGGCGAGCCTTTGCATTGAAAAACAAGTAGGTCGGGTTTTACCAGGCCTACAAAAATGGAGCAATACAATGAGCATCACCATCGAGAACCTGAGCAAGCAATTCGGCGACCACAAGGCACTGGACGACATCAACCTGGAAGTGAACAGCGGCGAGCTGCTCGCTCTGCTCGGTCCGTCCGGTTGCGGCAAGACGACGCTGCTGCGCATCATCGGCGGCATGGAGGTGGCTAACTCCGGCAGGCTGCTGTTCCACGGTGAGGATGTCGAGCGTCGCGATGCGCGCGAGCGTAACGTCGGCTTCGTGTTCCAACATTACGCGCTGTTCCGCCACATGACGGTGTTCGAGAACGTCGCGTTCGGCCTGCGCGTGAAGCCGAAGAAGCAGCGCCCGAACGAGGCCGAGATCAAGCGCCGCGTGCATGAATTATTGAGCCTGGTGCAGCTCGACTGGCTGCATGACCGTTATCCCGCGCAGCTCTCCGGCGGGCAGCGGCAGCGCATTGCACTGGCGCGCGCCCTCGCCGTCGAGCCGAAGATATTGCTGCTGGACGAACCGTTCGGCGCGCTCGATGCGCAGGTGCGCAAGGAGCTGCGCCGCTGGTTGCGCCGCCTGCACGACGAATTGCATATCACCAGCGTGTTCGTCACGCACGACCAGGAAGAGGCACTGGAAGTGGCCGACCGCGTGGTGGTGATGAACAAGGGCAGGATCGAGCAGGTCGGCACGCCGGACGAGGTGTATGCCGCACCCGCCACACCGTTCGTGTACCAGTTCATCGGCAACGTGAACCTGTTCCACAGCCGTGACCACGCGCCGTGGTCGGAACAGCACGGCGACGCGGTAGCCTATGTGCGCCCGCACGACATCGACATTAGCCGTGCGCCGCAGGATGACACCGCGTTGCCGGTTGAGGTTAAACTGGTGCGCGCCATCGGTTCGGTGGTGCGCGTGGAAGTGGCGGCAGACGGCAGCAGCGAATTCATCGAGATCGAACTGAGCCGCGAACGCTTCGATACCGCGCCATTAAGCGCCGGTGATAAAGTGTTTATCCGCCCGCGCCAATTCAGGGTGTTTGAAACAGGAGAGCAACATGAACTTTCAGCAGCTTAGGATCATCCGCGAGGCGGCGCGCTGCAACTTCAACCTCACCGAGGTCGGCAATGCACTGTTCACCTCGCAGTCCGGCGTGTCCAAACACATCAAGGATCTCGAGGAGGAGCTGGGCGTCGAGTTGTTTGTGCGCAAGGGCAAGCGCCTGCTCGACCTGACCGATCCGGGGCGCGAACTGCTGGAGATCGTCGAGCGCATCCTGCTCGACGCAAACAACATCAAGAACCTGGTCGATCAGTACAGCAAGCGCGACGAAGGACAGCTTACGGTGGCCGCCACGCACACGCAGGCACGCTATTCCTTGCCGAAGGTCATCACAGGGTTCAAGAAGACATTCCCCAAGGTGCACCTCAAGCTACACCAAGCCGGGCCGTGCGAGATCGTATCCATGCTGCTCTCCGGCGAAGCGGACATCGGCGTGGCAACCGAGGCGCTGGCCGATGTGACCCAGCTCGATACCTTCCCATACTACACTTGGCATCATGCGGTAATCGTGCCCGCCGGGCATCCGCTGGAAAAGGCGCAGCCGCTCACACTGCAGGCGCTCGCGGCATATCCCATCATCACCTATCACGAAGGGCTAACCGGGCGCACCAGGATCAACCAGGCTTTCACCGATGCGGGCATCGCGCCCGACATCGTGATGTCCGCCCTCGACGCGGACGTCATCAAGACCTACGTGGAACTGGGCATGGGCATCGGCATCATCGCCTCGATGGCGTTCAACCCGGCCAAGGATACCGACCTGCGCCTGCTGAAGTGCCCTCACCTGTTCAGCGCCAATACTACTTATATCGCCTTGCGGCGCGGCCACTACCTGCGCAGCTTCGCCTACCGCTTCATTGAGCTATGCTCACCGGAACTGAATGAAGCGACGATACGCGCAGGATTGGCGCCGCTTCAAGCAGAAGATGTCGGCGCTTGAGTTTTTAAGCGCACGCCGTTTGATGCTCTGCACTTGACCGAGAGCTATTCGCAAGGAATCCGGCAATTCGGCCTTGCAAAATTCCCAACAAAAACCGTTTTAAATTTGTTAACATGCGCACCACTGTCGTATTGTTTCTGTGTTGGCTCGCCGTAGCGCCGTTTTATTTTCCTTCCGGAAGATGACGGGTCTGACGGCCAGCGTGTAGCTGACCTGATTCGGATGCGACGGAATGTACCGTATCAAAGCGCTGCCAGCGTGCAGGTCAGCAGATCCTATGAGGTGCGAAGCTCCAGCCGTTCACGGCAAATCAGTTGCCCAGCCGGTTACCGGGAGCTTTCTATACGCGTGAACCCCCCAGCGGGATTTGGCGTGGACGTCATCCTATCTGCTTTCCTTCGCAAGCTCCGGTCGCGCCTTCTTAACCAACGGGAGGTTTAAATGTTTACACGCATGTTATGGGCGCTTCTATGCGCACTGATTGTTTTCCCCGGCTCTTCAATGGCCAAAGAAAGAAGCGGAGAGGTCGAAATGACCGTTACCATCGCCGCACCGGATGACAGCAAGGATGTAAGGGTATGGATTCCCTATCCTGTCTCGAACAATACACAGGACATATCGAATGTCAGGATAAGTGGCAATTTCTCGCAAAACGGTATTTACGGCGAGAAAGAAACCGGCAATCTTGCCCTATACGCCGAGTGGGCAAAGCCGGCAAAAGACCGTGCGATCACGCTGATCTTCAATGCCACAGCAAGGGAATTGGTCAGAAAGGACTTCCCTAAAAAGGAGCCTGCCATCCCCACCGAGATCACGGAATACCTCAAGAGCACCGCGTTCATCCCGACGGATGGCAAGGTCAAGGAAATTGCCCTCAGCGTAACCAGCAGCAAGCAAAAAATTAGCGAGAAGGCTCGCGCCGTTTACCAGTGGGTGGTCGAAAATACCGTGAGAAATCCTGACACCAAGGGCTGCGGCACCGGTGAAGTTGAGATACAGATTACAAAGAGAAGCGGGAAGTGCGCCGATATAAGTTCGGTGTTTGTTTCAATTGCCAGGGCGGCAGGCGTACCGGCGCGCGAAGTATTCGGCATCAGGCTAGGCAAAAAAGATGATGAAGACATGACCGGCGGGCACCACTGTTGGGTCGAGTTCTATGTGCCCGGCTACGGCTGGGTTCCGGCTGATCCAGCCGATGTCAGAAAGATCATGCTGGTAGACAAACTGGATATCAAGAGCGCACAGAAAATCATCGACTATTATTTTGGTGCGGTGGACGAATACAGGATTGCCCTAGCAAGGGGCGGAAGGGGTTATTACCTGAACCCGCGCCAAAATGACGGCCCGCTGAACTACTTCATGTACCCCTATGCCGAGGTGAACGGTAAGTCACTGGAATGGCTGGCAGCCCAAACCGATCTGAAATACAAGATCAAGTTCAAGGCGCATTGATTTAAGGCGCCATAGAAAAATAATAAATATCGAATTTGAAATTTAAAAAAGGAGAGAATCATGAAAAAACTGGCACTTATCGCAATATTATCTTTTTCGATCATGGGCGCGCAGAGCGTAATGGCAAGCGAAGCCATCAGCATCCTTGGCGATCCCTGCACGGCGCCTCTGGCCAAAAAATTAGGCGAGGCCTTCACAAAAAAGACCGGCAAAAATGTAAAAGTTGAGGCGGAAGCCTGCGCCGCAGGCATTTACAAGGCCAGCCAGGGGGAGGTCAATATCGGCGTGAGCACCCACGAGGTTGTCCTGAGCTATCTCCCTGAAGGCACTGTCAATACTGTCATCGCGAAGGCACCCACGGTTGTGCTGGTTCACAAGAACAACCCTGTCAACGACCTGAAGCTCCAGCAACTCAAGGATATCCTCGCCGGCAAGATCAGGAACTGGAAAGAAGTCGGCGGCAACGATCTGGAAATAAAAAATGTGCTCCTGCAACCCTGCACAACCACGATCTTTTCGAAGAGCGCTGCCCCATTCGGCAAGGACATCAAGCGGATAACACCCGAAAAACCGATGAACCCCGTAGCAGGCACCAACAAGCTGGTTGAAGAAAATGAAGGTGCGATGGGGCTTCAGATTTACGGCTATGAAAATGCCAATGTCAAGGTGCTGACTGTGGATGGCTATTTGCCCGATGAAAAGACTTTCCCCGCCAAATACAAGTTCTATCAGGACTACAACATCGTCACAAAGAATAATGCGGGCAGCGATACCAAGGCATTTGTCGATTTCGCCTTAAGCCCTGAAGGGCAGGAAATCGTGGCATCGCTAAAACATATAAGAGTAAAAAACTAAGGATGGCGCCCTTGTATGTTCAGTTGCTGGCCGTAAACAATCCAGCAAGCGGCAGGCAATTGAACCAAAAATATGTAACGATATCGAATAATGTGACATTATCCGCACAGTCGTAATTTGAATGTTGAGGAGGTAATTTCGATGAAAAACCAGCACAGTATCAACAGGCTGCTCTCCGAGTTATGCGTTGGCCTGCTTCTCTGGTCAGGAAGCGGTGCCTGTATGGCGGGCGTGACAGACATCCAGCCGATCGAACTGATGCAGCGCATCAAGGCAAACAATGCCGGTCTCATATTGGATGTACGCACCCCTGAAGAGTACGCCGAAGGCCATATACCGGGCGCGATCAATATCCCTCATGACCAGCTTGGCTCCCGCCATCAGGAAATCGCTGCGCATAAAAACAAGGATATCGTGCTGTATTGCCGAAGCGGCGGACGCGTAGGCATCGCCGCAAACATCCTGCAAGCAGCAGGGTTCAGCAAATTGCTGCATCTGGCTGGCGACATGGGGAACTGGCGCATGAACGGCAATCTGCCGATCAAAAAATAACCGGGCAAACGCGCAAGCTATTCTGTGGCACTGCCACATGGCGCGTTGCGCATCGCCATACCGTTAGCGCGTGGATTGATTCAACCAAGGAGCCACTCCATCAACCTGCCAACGGCATGGTCGGCTTCAATGAACCAACCCAACAGTAATTACCGCTTCATAGGTGCCGTTTTTGCTGTGGCGCTTTGAAAAAGCATGTCTTGGCAAGGTTGCCATAGTCATGTTCACCTTGTCGTCCAACCCAGAGCTAATCATAAAAAACCTGTCATGCACATCCGGCGCATCCGGATTGTCATGCATATGGGCAAATACATGGATTTGATAATCCGATGAAAAAAAGGAATCCGGGTACCGTACGCTGACTTCGACATCCTTTTTTGGCGCCCTGTTTCCGGTATTTACCCTGATCTCATAGGGCAAGCGAGGACCCGCTGCATTGGTCTCAAAAATATCCTGCATGGCAGGCGAAGCAGAAACAGATACCGTGACCTTCTGTGAAATATCAAAAGTGCCTGCAGGAAATATGATCGAGGCGTATCCTTCAACATCCACCGCATTGCCGATAGGCGGAATCCTGGCAGTTACTGCCTGCTCTTTCAGGCTCATTACGGTAACGATAATCGGCATGGCTGCTCCGTTTGCCACGTCGACGGAAATTTTATTCTTTTTTTGAAGCCTGACGTATTTCGTAAACATCTTCGGCCGTTCGCCCATTTCAACGGCTGGGAAAATGAGCTTCCCGTTTATATTAATCCCGCCCCTGATTGCACCTTTTTTGCTGCTCGCTCCGTTTTGTACCGATACGATATATCTCTGGCTAGCATCCTGAACGGAAAAATTTTTTATAATCTGCCGCGATTTACCGTCCTCGCTAGAAAAAAACTCCGGCCCGAAAATCAGGGAATGCGCATAGGCACAAGAAATGAATGCATCAAGAAAGCACAGCGCCAGAACCAAATTGAATATTTTCTTCATGACCGGGGGCTCCACAAAGCATGGCTAAGGAAACACTGAAGCCGCCGCCCTCCACTTTTAAAGCAGCTTATCGATTTCGTGCTTCAACAATTCTTCTGTAACGACGCCCGCATGGGAATAACTTATCTTTCCATTTTTATCTATAAAGAAAGTGGTAGGCATGCCATATAGCCCATAGGCATCCTTGATCTTCCCCGTCTTATCCATCCCTGCCGGAATAGTCAGGCCTGTTTTTTTCAAGAATTCCTTCGCTTTTCTTTCCGTGTCATCGACGGCTATGGCCAGAAACGCCACCGGCTTCGGCGTATATTCGCGGTAAATTTTTTCGAGATGAGGCGTTTCTTCGCCACAGGAAACGCACCAGGAGGCGAAGAAATTGATTACGACGACCTTCCCCTTTTGCGCGCTCAACTGAAAATCGCCGCCATCAAAGAGTTCCACCTTAAAATCGGGCGCCGTCTCCATTGCGCCGGGTGAGCTTGCCGTATTGCCGCCGCAACCCGCCACGAGCAATAAGACACCCATGAAAAGCGTAAAGAAATAATGGCGTGGGCTAATTTTCAGCATCATCACTTCCGGAATTCATGTAAACCATTTTCATGGCCCTGGCGATTAGTGATTATGGCTGCCATGCCCGGAATGATCCATGTGCTTATGATCTTCCATTTCAACCGCTTGGCCGGAACGGACTACCGCCATCAATGCGGTTTTCTCGCCACCTTTGAAGATCAGTGTGATGGGAACCTGGTCGCCGGTGCGGAGCGGTTTTTTCGCGCCCGTCAACATGAGGTGCATCCCTCCCGGCTTTAACGTGACCGAGGCATTGGAAGGAATGACCAACTCCTTCATGTGCTCCATGTGAACCATGTTTCCATGCATCACGCTGTTGTGAATACCAGCCTGCTCGAAAGCGCTGCTGGCAACGCCAACAAGCGCCAGCGGCTTTTTGCCACTATTGCTGATCTCCAGATAGGCCGCCATGACCTTGACATTAGGCGGCGCGGCCTGCACCCACGGATCGCGCACCTGAATTTCTCCATCGGCAAATGCTCCCGGTGCTGTAACCCCTAGCGCAAGCGCCATCAATATTTGCAGAACAGCTTTCATCATTTTTTGACTCCTTCATTGTAGAACATGCGAATCTTCACAAATGCCTGTGCAATCTCCTGAGGAAGCTGGGGCGGTGGAAATCGCCCATAAAGCCTTCCCTGCGGGTCGATGAGAAAAATGGTCGAACTATGGGTTACCGTGTACTCCTCCTTCCCGGAACCCCCGCTCACAGGCTTATTAAGCTCCCCGACACTCCCGCCCTTTTTAGGCTCTTTGGCCTCTCCAGCCTTTTCAGGCTCCTTGGGGTTGATGGCATACAGCACGCTCATTTGCCGGGAAAGCGCATCCAGTTGCTCCTTGTCTCCCGTGACGCCGATGAATTTATTGTTGAAATAAGAAACATATTCCTTCAGCGATTCCGGCGTATCGCGCTTCGGGTCGACTGAAATAAAAACGCCCTGCATCTCTTGAAAAGCGGCAGGATTTTTCTCGAGAATCTTGAACGTCTGCCCCAATATCCCCATGGTAAGCGGACAAACATCCGGGCATTGCGTGTAACCAAAAAAAATGAAACTCCATTTTCCCTTCAGGTCGTTCAAGCCGAAAGTTGCCCCGTTTGCGCCTGCCAGCTTGAATTCCGTCAAACCCTTCGCTTCCCAGAAAAGATAATCCGCAATATCTTCAGGGTGCTTGACGACAACCTTGTCGCCTGCCTGCCTGTTCATCACGACCGAGACAATGACGGCGATAACCAGCAAAAGAGTAAACGCTATGCCCATTCTGGAAAAAGCGCCGCTTTGTTTTTTCATCAATTCTCCTCTTGTAAACAGGCACCGGCTTAATGCTGCCGATCACTGCGTATTGAACCGCCTCGTCGAAACCTGTTAAAAATCATCTGCGTACCGGAATTATCTTTCCAATTCATGCCGATCTTTCTGCGTGGCACCATATAAGAAAAGTCCGGCTCCGACGATGCTAATGACCACATAAAATACATCCAGTTCAAAGCCGATGGCTCTGGACAATAGCGCGGTTATGATGCCCAGGCAGCAAAGCACGCCGCCGAAGACCTGTTTTTTCATTCCCTTGCGCGGCGCAATCACAACACAAAACCGAGAACAAACGCCTTATAGTGCGTCATCAGGCCGGTAAGATTCATACCCCCGAGAACGAGCAGGATTATGCCGCAAATATTTTTTATCGCCCCGGCGTTGCGCAAGATAACTTCCCGCTTCCCCGCCAAAATAATGAGCGCAACGGCCACCATGCAAAGCGCTATGCTGATGCCGAGCCCATACCAGAACGCCAGATACCCTCCCTCTGCCGCCGTGCTCCGCTGCGACGCCAACCCCATGATGTCGGAGAGCATCGGCGTAATGCAGGGTGAATATATGAAGGCGAAGGCGACCCCGATAAGCAGGGATAGCGCGCCGAGCAACAGAGGGCTGTGCATTTTGCCCAGGAATGATATGCGGTTAACCAGAATAATATGCAGGCCGGCAAGCAATATGACGATGCCTGAAATCACTCTCAAGAGACCGATGTTATGGATCAGCGGCCGACTGATGCTCAACCCGGACGCAATGAGCAGCGCGTAAAAAACAGTAAACCCTATCCCATAAGCGATGCACAAAAAGAGTATACGCAGGAGAATTTTCTGTTCTGCGCTCTTTCCGCGCATTGCCAGATAAAGGCCCACAGCAAAGGCGATGAAAAAAGGGCTGATCTGCAAGATGCATATCTGCCAGATCGAGAAAAAGGAGGAAAACCCTCCCCACAATGCATCGGCGCCCCCCATCAGATGATCTCCTCGATCCACTTCTGGAACTCATCCGGTTTCTTCGCGATGTTTCCATAGAAAGCGCGCTTCACGATGCCATTCTTGTCGATAAAAAAAGTGGTCGGCGGTGAGCTAACGCCGTATTCCTTGGCAATCCGGTCACCCTTGTCATACCCGGCGGGGAACGGCGCGGCCCATTTTTCGACATATTTTTCAAACTTTGATTTTGAATCCTGGATGCCGATCATGAGGAACACTACTTGATCGCTTTTATGTTTCTCGTAAGCCTGCTTCATGAGCGGCATGGACTCATTGGAACAGGGGCACCACGAAGACATGAAAGTGATGACGATGCCTTTTCCGGCGTAATGCTCCAGCCTGCTTTGCTTTCCGTCGATCAGATCGAGAGTGAAAGGCAGGGCTTTTTCGCCAACCTGAAGCAGCGGCCTGCTCTCCTGTCCACATCCTGACAGGATTGCCGCGCAGAAGAAAATAGCGCAAAAATTCCTAAAGAAGCTTATCGAGCTCATGCCGCAATAATTCCTCTGTAACAGTGCCCGAGTGGAAATAATTGATAACCCCTTTTTTGTCTATGAAATAAGTAGTGGGGATACCATACAAGCCAAAGGATTTCTGAATCGCTGCTGTTTTATCGAGGCCCACCGGGAAAGTAACACCATATCTTGCTATGAATTCTTTCATCTTCTTTTCTGTGTCGTCGACAGCGACTCCCAAAAACATCACGCCTTTGGGCTGATATTCATGAACGATTTTTTGAAGCACCGGCATTTCTTCCCTGCATGGCAAGCACCATGAAGCGAAGAAATTAATCAGGATCGGCTTCCCTTTATAGCCGTTGAGATCGAATTTATTGCCATCCATCAATTCGAGCGTAAAAGCGGGCGCCAGCTCCTTTTTCTCCAAGGGCGCTTTGGAAGCAGCTTCGTTTGGCTTCATTCCCTGCGTTATCAAAAATCCGGCTGCGGCCAATGCAAGCACCAGCCCGGCGATGGCGAGAACAATCAGCAGTTTGTAGGATTTAGTGCTCAACATTAATCTCCCTCAGGCAAAGAAGGTATGGGCAGGTTCCATTGGAATGTTTTTATTCCAAACCCAGGCAGGCGCATTTTAATCTCCATTTCAGTCGCTTCGCCGATGTCGGCACCCGCAAAAATGAGATTTCCCTGATTATGGTGCTGCTGCCCATCACGATAAATGACTTCCCATTTGATTGCATTTTGCGAGCGCCCCTTATTGTCGTGAAGCGTAGACAATTCCGCGAAATCCCATTGAGGAACCAATCCCTGATGGGTATTTATATACACAACAAAAAAAGCGGCTTGCCGATCCGAAGGCGCCTTACGCACCCCCAGATAGGGCAGCAACCCATAATGCTCGCGAGGTATATAAATAATATCCAGAAACAGGTCGCTTTCCCCGAAATCCATTCTCCATAAATGCTGCTTCAGAAACTTCATGGTTTTCTCGGGAAGGACAGTGGGTACGTTGCTCAGGAAATTACTCTGAAGATACCGTGCAATCGCTTCTGCATGCCTGTCCGCAATCCCGGCGCGGTCGGGCGCCTTCATGCGCGTGACTACCGCATCCCATTCTGCGGCAGTTCTGGGCTTCTTTTCTATCACGTCCTTGCCGTGGCATTTTCTCGTGCATGTATCCAGGTAAAGATGCTTGGTTTCAGCGGATGATAGCTTTTCGATCATGCCGTGCCCGTACATAAAGAACCTCCCTGCCCGGTGAATGTCGTTAACCATGCCTGCGGGGGATTGTTCGGTCAGATACATAAAGACGAGAAACAGGATTGTTCCACACAACACCAAAAACACGGCAATGCTAACAAGTAAGGACTTCACTGGCGCTCTCATGTTTCATTTTTTCATGTCAGCCAAAGAATGAAGGCATTCCGCTGGAACGAATAGGGTCTTAATTACTGATAATTTTACTACACTACTCTCGTTTTTCGGCCCCGATATTTGGTAGTGCAATTTTGCAAAACCCCTGCGCGGGCACATCCAGCGCCGAATTAAACTTGGTTGAAAGATTCTGGAACGCAATCAGCGCGGTGAGTTCGATGATGTCATCGTCGTTGAAATGGTTTTTCAGGCGCGCCATCAGCTTGGCATCCATTTCGTTTTTGGTGACGGCAGCCGCATAGGCCAAGGCCGCCTTGATCCGCTCATCAAACAGCGGAGAGACTTCGAACTCAGGCAAGGCCGCCAAGTGCGCCTCGGTCAAGCCGCGTTTGAGTCCGGTAGCAGAGTTGATGTCCATACAAAACGCGCACCAGTTGATCTGCGATACCAGCACCGTGATGAGCGTGCGCAATGAGGGTTCGATCGGCGAGGACTTGCGATCCAGCGCACCGTAAAGCAATGACAGCCCCGCAAAAACCCAAGGGGAACGCCCCCACAGCCGCGCCGGCTCCAGTTCGCGTCCATAGCGCCGCCGCTGATTGATGAGAAACAGGCGCACATACCACGGAAAACGATGGCCGGGCGGTGTCTCGATATAGCTCATGGATCGACCTTCGCCTTTTGTGCATCCTGAGGCTTGCTGAAAAAAAGTTTCTTGACGCCCATATAGATGCCGAAAAACATCAGCAACACCCATACGATCAATCCACCCCACAGCAATACCCAGTCTGCGGTATCGAAGCTCCTCGTGTATTGGTAAACCTTTCCGCGAATCCTCTGGGTAGGCGTGATACGTGCTTCATCCCCGTATTTACCGATAAAGTAATCCATGATCTGCTGCTTGGTCATTCCCTTGTTGATCATTTCACCGACCTCATTCTTCCACTCGAGGCCGCAGGTCATATTGCAATCTTCGAGAACGAGCGGGCACTCGCAGGGGCAGGCGAGATCCTTCACCACCTCGTTAACCGTCAACGCGGACGCGCTGGGCGGGATCGCGACATGGCTTATCGCCATGAGCAAGCAGAAAAACAGGAGTGTCCTGCGGGCGTGAAACCGGATACTCATGGTGCTCCGCCCCGCTTCTTTTTCCTTGACCGGAAGAACCACACCGCCACCGCCAGAATACCGAGAGCGCCTGTTCCGAAAACCGCATAGATGACCGCCTTTATGTTTCTCTGGGTTTCATAAGGCGCCGTCCGGGTCGGCGGATTCTGCATGGAGGTGAATTTGATGTCGACCGACGGCTTAGGGTCGCTCTTGATGTAACCGATCCTGAATGCGTATTCCTGATCTTTTGAAACGCCCTCGAGCTTGTAGGCAAAATGATTAAACCCCTTGATGACGCTTATCGTGCCGCTTTTTTCCAATAGGGCGGCACCAACCGGCGGAGTTATATTGAACTCGGTACTGCGCAAAGGCTGTTGAATATCGACTTCCAGAGTTTTTACAAGGTGATTGGCCTTGATCAGATACGCCAATTCCTTTTTTTCATTTTTTATATCCAGCGGTGGCGTGTGAAAGCTGAGATAGAAATTCGGATAAGGCAGCAGAAGATTCACTTCATCATGCGCCCCCCGGTTGACTGTCCGGTAAAGCTGGCAAAAATGCTGCCCCTCATGCGACAGGCTGCATGCATCGCTGATGACCGAACCCTTGGGGATGAGAAAACTTGTCTTGATGGGATAGCTTGAAACATCTTCGAATTTGCCGTCGTAAATGGCCAGTACGCTGGGATCGTCGTATTCCGGCATGACGGACACTTTCATGCGACCGATGGACAGGCCTGTGGAACCGCCGCCCCCCGGTGCATTCCCGGTGCCCTTGTCGCACCCGGATTGGGAAATCGCGAAGAAAACAATAATGGCTAAAACCTTGGCATGTCTTATTGTATTCATGTGTCGATAACCTTTTGTGCGCCTCTAGAATCCACATTTGAACACATCCGACGCGACTCCCGACAGGATGTCCGACCATCTGGATAATCCGGCAATGACTCTAATTTCCTCGCTTGCCCGCCTTTGCATTGAGGGGCATGCGGGCAATTTGTTCCGCAGTTCCATATTGCCGAACATAATCCCGGATCATCTGGCGCACCACTTGTGAAGGTGTCAGATCACGCGCGGCGCATACTTCTTCGAATATCTGTTTTTTGGTAGGGTCAACCAGCAGGGTGAGCCTCGCCGTGCGATTTTCCATAAGCGTATTTCCATTTAATGATAATTACATGCTAATATTATTCATGTACGACAGCATCATAAGCGATTAGAACGAAGCAAGGGTGACGAATCAGTATAAAATCCCACCACGGAGCAAATAATAATGAGCGCAGCCAAAATTGCAGAGTGGATCAATGAGCAGATCAGGTTAAAAAAAGGTAAGCCAATACCTGCGCACGTAAATTTCTTTTATTGCTTTGGCGGTGTCTCGCTGTTTCTCATTATCCTCCAGTTGATTTCTGGCGTGTTCATGCTCTTTTTCTACACCCCCGAACCCGACAAGGCGCTGCAAAGCATCGCGCATTTAAGCAATGAAGTCACCCTGGGATGGTTGTTCCGGAACATGCACCGCTGGACTTCCACGCTTCTTCTGGCAACCGTATTTTCCCATATGGTCATCGTGTTCTATCTGAAAGCCTTCCGGAGCCCACGCGAATTTACCTGGCTGACCGGGGTTTTCCAGTTGCTCATGGTATTTTTGCTCGTGGTCACCGGGATTATCCTCCCGTGGGACTGGAGGTCTTACTGGTCTTTCGCGATATGGATGGATTACATCCAGACATGGACGGTCGGGGGCGCATCACTCAAGGATCTGTTGCTGGATGCCTTCACGCTCAAACTGGCCTATTTTACCCATATACTGGCCATTCCGTTAACGCTTGCCGCTTTCCTGTCTTTTCATTTCAAAATGATCAGAAAATACGGGATATCGGAGCCTCTGTAAGCTTCATGGAAGGCAATTAAAACCATGGCAAACGAAAAAACGGAAATCATCATGGAGCCCAAGTATGCTCCTCCCTACCCTCAGTCGTTTTATGCTTTCTGGCCGAAGCATGCGATCAACGCGGGTTCGCTGATATCGGCCATCTTGCTGGCGCTGCTATTGCTGTCCTTTTTCATCAGGGTGCCTATGGATCCCACCATGCCGCCCATGCCAGATGAAGGCGCCTATGTGCCCTCCCCGGAGTGGTACCTGTTTTTGCTGTTCCAGCCCTTCTGGTATCTGACGGGCGATAACGCCAAGTGGTTACCGGTCGGCACGTTCTGGCTCCCGCTTCTGGTGCTGGTTTTTCTGTTTCTGGTACCCGTTATTTTCCGAAAACGCAAAAGCGCCAAGGCCGGAATCAAGGCCAACACGACAGTGGCACTTGCCGTTTTTGTCGCGCTGGCATGGGTTGTCCCGGTGGGGTCGGTAGTCGGCAGTGGCGCTCCCGCCAAGACCTTGGGTTGCCCGTCCTGCCACAACCCGATGATGGGCGAAAGGCAAGCCCTGCCTCCCGCCAACATTGCGGAATATTACAGAACGGAGCGCCAGCGGCAGGTCGACTTGGGCGGTTATAATATAGGCAACGACGACCACGCAGGCGGATCATACAAAGATGCTAATTGGCAACTTCGCCATTTCTATGAGCCCACGATGACATGGTGATCCCGTGTCCGTTTCGTTCGAAAACCAGCCGCAACAGTTGATATTGAGTGGCATGCTTGCTCGTAAGTGATATCAGACCGTTTCCGGGATAGACTCCAAGGACATTCATGCAAGAGGTGAACAGGTAATCCAGGATGGATGCAGTGGATATTCTGCCGTTGGATGTAGTGGGCGGTGTCATTCTGCTCTGGCTGGTGCTCGGATTGCTTGGGCTGGCGCTGCAACACAGGCCGCAGCTTATTGCCGACATCATCTTTCCTCTCGGGGCGCTTGGCGCGCTTGCTGCGGCTGGAACAGGCTTCTGCGCTCTCGGTGAAAATCCCAATATTGCCGTTTTGCCGCTCGGCCTGCCCGACTTACCCTTACACCTCTGTCTCGACCCGCTCTCTGCCTTTTTCCTGATCCTGCTGGGCGGCGCGTCGTTCGGCGTATCGCTGTTCAGCGCCGGCTATTTCCGGCGCATGGCGGGCAAGACACTCGGCCTCCTGTGCCTGGAATACCACCTGTTCCTCGCCAGCATGGTGCTGGTGCTGCTGGCCGACGATGCCTACATGTTCATGGTGGCATGGGAAACCATGGCGCTGTCTTCGTATTTCCTGGTTACCACCGATCATCATGTTCCCGACATCCGCAAGGCGGGTTACCTGTACCTGCTGGTCGCGCATGTAGGCGCCATCGCCATTCTGCTGAGTTTTGGTGTAATACAGGGCGGGCAGGGTGTCGGCGCATACACCTTCGCGGCGATGCGCGAGGCGCATCTGTCGTCATTCTGGTCGTCGATAGCATTCCTGCTCGCATTGTTCGGCTTCGGCGCGAAAGCCGGGCTGTTGCCGCTGCATGTCTGGCTACCCGAGGCACACCCGGCTGCGCCTTCGCCGGTTTCCGCGCTGATGAGCGGCATCATGCTGAAAACGGCGATCTACGGCATATTGCGCGTCACCTTCGACCTGCTGGGTGCGCAACAATGGTGGTGGGGCGTGCTGGCCTTGGCGCTGGGGCTGCTTACCGCGGTGTTCGGCGTGATGTTCGCCGCCGTGCAGGGCGACATGAAGCGGTTGCTGGCCTATTCATCCATCGAGAACATCGGGCTGTTACTGGTCGGCATCGGTCTGACCATCATCTTCCATGTCTACGGCAAGGATGCGTTGGCGGCGTTGTCGCTCACCGCGACGCTGTACCACAGCCTGAACCATGCTTTCTTCAAGAGCCTGCTGTTCATCGGCACCGGCTCGATCCTTCATGCGACCGGTGAGCGCAACATGGGGCGCCTCGGCGGGCTGATCCACAAGATGCCTTGGGTCGCGGCGCTGATGCTGGTCGGTGTGCTGGCCATCGCCGGTTTGCCGCCCCTCAACGGCTTTGTCTCCGAATGGCTGTTACTGCAAGCGTTCCTGCTGTCGCCGGGCTTGCCAAACAGCTACATCAACATGCTGATCCCGGTGGTAGCGGCGGTGATCGCGCTGGCTGCCGCATTGGCCGCCTATGTGATGGTGAAATTCTATGGAATCATTTTTCTCGGCCAGCCGCGCGAGCGGGCGCTTGAACATGCGCACGATGCCGGCATCTGGGAACGCATCGGGATGGGTTGGCTGGTGCTCGGTTGCGGGGCGCTGGGGCTGGCACCGGTTTTTGTGATACAGCAGCTCGACATGGTCACGCAAATGCTGGTCGGGCAAGGCTTGGGCAATGCAGCCAGCGGCTGGCTATTCCTTACCCCGGTGGATACCGAACGCGCCAGCTACAGCCCGATATTTTTCCTGTTGGCGGTGCTGGGTGTGATGCTCGTGACCGCCTGGGTAGTGCATCGTTTCTATCACGGTCGACTGCGCCGTGGCCCTGCCTGGGACTGCGGCTTCCCGGCGCAGACCGCGCGCATGCAGGATACCGCCGAGGGGTTCGGCCAGCCGATCCGGCGCCTCTTCGAGCCGTTCTTCAAGATTGAAAACGAGTTACCGACCGCGTTCGATACCCATCCGCGCTATCACGGCCGCAGCGATGACCGCATCTGGCTCTTCCTCTACCTGCCGATCAAGCGCATCACCGAAAAACTATCGTCCTGGGTGTCGCTATTGCAACATGGCCGCATCCATCTGTACCTGAGTTATACCTTCGTCACGCTGGTCGTGCTGCTGGCATTCGTGTGATGGAAAACACCAACCTGGCCCTCGGCATCCTGTTCCAGCTCTACCAGTCGCTGCTGGTGGTGCTGCTCGCGCCGCTGCTGATGGGCTGGGTGAACCAGTGCCGCGCCTGGCTGCAAAACCGCTCCGGCGCCGGCCTGCTGCAGCCGTTCCGCACACTGCGCAAGCTGTTCCACAAGGATGCGGTGATCGCCCATAACGCCTCGCCGCTGTTCCGCGTCACGCCCTATATCCTGTTCGGCTGCATGTGGCTGGCGGCGGCAATCATCCCGATCATCGCGGTGGATCTGCCGTTTTCGCCTGCCGCCGACGTGATCGCGCTGGTCGGCGTGTTCGCCTTGGCGCGGGTGTTCATCGCGCTCGCCGCGATGGATATCGGCACCGCGTTCGGCTCGCTCGGCGCTCGGCGCGAGATGCTGGTGTCGTTTCTCGCCGAGCCGGCGCTGTTGATGGTGCTCTTCACCGCTTCGCTGATCAGCCAATCGACGCAGTTGCCGCGCATCGTGGAAGCGCTGGCGCATCACCAGTTTGTGCTGTATCCCAGCCTCGCCTTTGCCGGCCTGGCTTTTGTGATCGTGCTGCTGGCCGAGAACGCGCGCATTCCGGTAGACAATCCCGGCACGCACCTCGAGCTGACCATGATCCACGAGGCGATGATCCTGGAGTATTCGGCGCGCCATCTCGCGCTGATCGAGTGGGCGAGCAGCCTGAAACTGCTGGCCTACATTTCGCTCGG
>JBAQCT010000101.1:0-5346 GCA_049294375.1 Gallionella sp.
GTTGATGTGCTGTCCGCCCGCACCGCTGGCGCGATAGGTATCGACGCGCAGGTCGGCGGGGTTGATTTCGACTTCGATCGAGTCGTCCACTTCGGGATAGACGAATACGCTGGAGAACGAGGTGTGGCGGCGGTTGCCGGAATCGAACGGCGATTTGCGCACCAGCCGGTGCACACCGGTTTCGGTGCGCAGGTGACCGTAGGCATAATCGCCGATCACCTTGAGGGATGCGCCCTTGATGCCCGCGACTTCGCCGGGAGATTCTTCCAGCACTTCGACCTGGAAGCCCTTGCGTTCGCAGTAACGCAGGTACATGCGCAGCAGCATCGAGGCCCAGTCTTGCGCTTCGGTGCCGCCCGAGCCGGATTGAATGTCTACAAAGCAGTTGTTCGGGTCCATCGGGTGCGCGAACATGCGGCGGAATTCCATCGCTGCGACGCGCTTCTCGATGTCCTGGATGTCAGCGGCGGTGCCTTGCAGGCTCTCGTCGTCGTTCTCCGCTTTCGCCATCTCGAACAGCTCGGCGGCATCGGAAAGGTTCTGCTGGATTTGCTTCAGACCGAGCACCACGCCTTCCAGCATTTTGCGCTCGCGCCCCAGCTCCTGCGCGCGCTTGGCATCCTGCCAGATGGCGGGGTCTTCGGCGAGTTCGGATACTTCGGTCAGGCGTTCCCGCTTGGTATCGAAGTCAAAGATACCTCCGCAATTCCGCGCTGCGTGATGCCAAATCTTGCAGTTGGTTGGAGAGGGCGTTGAGTTGTTCGGCTTCCATGATGTTGTCGCGTGCTGAAAAGGGGCGCGATTATAGCGCAAACAAACCTACCAATACGCCCAAAGCAATCGCCGCGAAGCCGGTGGCGACCTGCCGCGCGAGCGCCCAGCCGCCGATGAAAACCACCATGCCAAACTTGAAGGCGAGATTGGCGAGGACGGCGAGCGCAATCGCCGTGACGGTCTGCTGCTCGCTCAATTGCCCGAGGTTGAACAGGCGCAGGCTGGACAGGGTGATGGCATCCACATCGGTCAGCCCGGATGCCAGCGCCACGGCATACAAGCCCTGGCTGCCGGCGATATCCGCCATCCATGCCGCGCCCAGCAATACGACCACATACAGCAAGCCGAAGCCGATGGCGGTATGCAGTTCGGCGGGGTTGGAGGTTTCCGGGATGTAGAGTTCGGTTGCCTTGTCCATCTTGCGCCAGTTATACAACGCGACCGCCAAGCCAAACACCAAGCCGCCTGCCAGCACCGGCAGCAGGCTGGGCAGCGCGCCATGGGCAACCGCGGCGCTGACCACCAGCAGGCGCAGCAATACCACCATGCCGGCAATCACGATCACCGACGCGGCAAGGTTCAGCATGGCCTGGTTGCCTTTGCCGTGCTTCGCATAAATCATCGTAGTGGCGGTGCTGGAAACGAGGCCGCCGAGAAAGCCCAGCAGCGGTGCGCCGTAGCGGGTTCCCACCACATGCAGCGCGGCATAACCGGCCAGGCTGATGCCGGAAATCAGCACCACCATCAGCCAGGCCTGATGAGGGTTGAAGGCATCGTAGGGGCCGAAGTTCTGATCCGGCAGGATCGGCAACACGATAAAAGTCAGCACGGAAAATTGCAGCACGGCGACCAAGTCGCGGCGTGTCAGTTTCTGCGAGATACCGCGCAGTTCCGGTTTGAAATAGAGCAGGGCGGTGATGCCGATTGCCAGCATCACGGCGAGTTTGGCGAGGCCGTACCAGATCATCGCGCCCAGCCCGTAACATAGCACGAGCGCGACCACGGTAGTCGTGCCCGGATCGTTTTCTTCGCCGGGGTTGTTGATGTAGGCGGCGATAATCATGCCCGCCACGGTGAGCAGCCCGGCGATCAACAGCCAGGGCGAACCGAGTTTCGTGGAGAGTAATGCAGCCAAGGTGCCAAACACCGCGACCAGCGCGAAGGTGCGCAGCCCGGCCTTGGCAGAAGGGTTGCGCTCGCGCTCCAAGCCGATCAACAGGCCGATGGCGAGGCTGGTGAGAAATTGCGGCAAGGCTTCGATGTTGTTGCCATGCAAAAAGCTGGTTTCCATTTACTCACCCCTTTATTTGTTGCCAGTGGCGAATGATGAGTTGCAGACTCTGTGTGCCATTGTATTCGTTGACATCCAGGTTGTACACGGCATGTATTTGTTTTGGCAGGGGTTCACTGTGCCCGAACAGTATGGCCTCAATAAATTTGCCTCGCACACTTAAACGCAACTTCAGATGCTTCTCTCCGACCACGCGCTGATTTTGCACGATGAAATTGTCGCTGAATTGCGGGGCGGGGAAGCCTTGCCCCCACACTTGCACATCCAGCAAGCGCGCTATGTCGAGATTCATCTCGGCATGCTCTAGCGCGCCGTCGGTTTCGATGCGTTGCGCCAGATCGCTTTCATTGAGCAGTTCACCTGATATCTGTTCGAAGGCGGTGACAAAATTTTCAAAATCGGCTTCGGCGATGTTCAATCCCGCAGCGGCTGCGTGCCCGCCGAATTTCCTGATCAGCGCGGGATGGCGTTTGCTGACCAGATCCAGCGCGTCGCGCAGATGCAGTCCCGCGATGGAGCGCCCAGAGCCTTTCAATTCTCCGTCGTTGGAGCGCGCGAAAGCGATCACCGGGCGATGGAATTTATCCTTGAGGCGCGAAGCAAGAATGCCGATTACGCCTTGATGCCAGGTTTCATCGAACAATACCAGGCAGATTTCGTAGGGTGCGCTTTGCGCACCATGGTGCGTGGAACGCACCCTACGATTGACCTGTTCCAATGCAGCCAGCGCACTTTCTTGCATGTCCGCTTCGATGCTGCGCCGTTCGCGGTTGAGGCTGTCCAGTTTTGCTGCGATTTGTATGGCGGTCGCGGTATCATCGGTCAGCAAGCAGTTGATGCCTAGACTCATGTCGTCCAGCCTGCCCGCCGCATTCAGTCTGGGGGCGACGGTAAAGCCCAAGTCCTGGCTGGAGGCGTTTGCCGGATTTTTTTTCGCCACTTGCAACAGCGCGTTGATACCGGCGCAGGCCCGCCCGGCGCGGATGCGTTGCAGGCCTTGCTGTACGAGGATGCGGTTGTTTTGATCCAGTTTCACCACATCGGCGACGGTTCCCAGCGCGACCAGATCGAGCAGTTCGGCGAGCTTGGGTTCGGGCTGGTTGGCGAACGCGCCGCGTTCGCGCAGTTCCGCACGCAACGCCAGCAAAACGTAGAACATCACGCCTACCCCTGCCATGTTCTTGCCGGGAAAGGTGCAGCCGGGCTGGTTGGGGTTGACGATGCAGGCGGCATCCGGCAGCGTATCGCCGGGCAGGTGATGGTCGGTGACGAATACCTGCATGCCCAAGCGGTTGGCCTCGGCGACGCCTTCTACGCTGGCGATGCCGTTATCGACTGTCAGCAAAATATCAGGCTTGTGTTCCGTAGCGAGCTGCACGATTTCGGGCGTCAGCCCGTAACCATATTCGAAGCGGTTCGGCACGATGAAATCGACTTGCGCACCAAAGGCACGCAAGCCGCGCACCGCCACCGCGCAGGCGGTTGCGCCGTCGGCATCGTAGTCGGCGATGATCAGAAGTTTTTTCTTTGCCGCAATTGCATCGGCCAGCAAACCGGCCATTTGGTGAACATTTTTCAGGTTGTCGAGCGGTAACAGCGCGGCAAGCGAAGTGTCCAGTTGTTTGCCGTCGGTGATGCCGCGCGCCGCAAAAATTCTTGCCAAGGCCGATGCATAACCGCTGTCGAGCAAAAGCTGTACGGCTGGCATGGGAATGCTGCGAGGGACGATTTCTGGCATGGGGGTAGTATAGCCCGTAGTCTGTAGCTTGTAGCAGGTAGCCAATTCAAGATGCGTGTTTTGCGTGTTGCCCTTAAGGCTGCAAGCTACCTGCTACAAGCTACCGGCTTATCGCAGCCTCGTTTTTTTTGGTCAGTTGCGCTAGAATTGCGCCCACTTTTAAAGTTGAGTGTGGACAATCGTGGCATTGATAGTACAGAAGTACGGCGGTACATCGGTCGGCAATCCCGACCGCATCAAGAACGTGGCGCGGCGCGTCGCAAAATTCAAGGCTCTCGGGCATCAGGTCGTGGTGGTGGTATCCGCGATAAGCGGCGAAACCAACCGCCTGATCGCGCTCGCCAAGGAAATCCAGAAACATCCCGATCCGCGCGAACTGGATGTGATTGTATCCACCGGCGAACAGGTCACCATCGGGCTGCTGGCGATGGCGCTCAAGGAGTTGGGGCTGAAAGCCAAGAGTTATACCGGCGGACAGGTCAAGATTCTGACCGACAACGCCTTTACCAAGGCGCGGATCGTTTCCATCGACGAGCAGAATATCCGCGCAGACTTGGCGAACGGCTGCGTGGTCGTAGTGGCGGGTTTTCAGGGTGTGGACGGGCAAGGCAACATCACCACGCTGGGGCGCGGCGGGTCAGATACCACTGGTGTGGCGGTTGCCGCCGCGTTAAACGCGGATGAGTGCCAGATATACACCGACGTGGACGGCGTTTACACCACCGACCCGCGCGTGGTGCCCGAAGCGCGCCGCCTGAAGAGCATCACCTTCGAGGAGATGCTCGAAATGGCCAGCCTCGGCTCCAAGGTGCTGCAAATCCGCTCGGTGGAATTTGCCGGGAAATACAAGGTCAAGCTGCGCGTGCTGTCCAGTTTTGAAGAAGATAGCGAAGGCACGCTGATTACTTTTGAGGAAGACAATAAAATGGAACAAGCCATTATTTCCGGGATCGCGTTCAACCGCGATGAGGCCAAGATCACCGTGCTGGGCGTGCCGGACAAACCCGGCATCGCGTATCAAATTCTGGGGCCGGTCAGCGACGCCAATATCGACGTGGACATGATTATCCAGAACGTCGGCGTGGACGGCACGACCGACTTTTCTTTCACGGTGCACCGCAACGAATTTACCAAGGCGATGGACATCCTCAAGAGCAAGGTGCAGCCGCATATCGGCGCGCGCGACGTGATCGGCGACAGCAAGGCCGCCAAGGTCTCGGTGGTGGGCGTCGGGATGCGCTCGCATGTCGGCATCGCGAGCAAGATGTTCCGTACACTGGCGGAAGAGGGTATCAATATCCAGATGATCTCAACTTCCGAAATCAAGATTTCCGTGGTCATCGACGAAAAATATCTGGAATTGGCCGTGCGCGTGCTGCACAAGGCTTTTGACCTCGATCAGGAGAACGTTTGAAACATATAATCGTTTGACCTTTTAGACCCAGTACATTACTATGCGCCGCCTTCGGAGAGGTGGCCGAGAGGTCGAAGGCACGCCCCTGCTAAGGGCGCATACGAGCTTAAACTTGTATCGAGGGTTCGA
>JBAQCT010000102.1:0-33646 GCA_049294375.1 Gallionella sp.
GCCTTGGGCTACATCTGAGCCAAATTTTGCAAAGGCTGGACAACACCTTTTTCGATCTTCAGGCATCAGCTCTTCGCGCCATTCATCCCCGAACGGTGGGCCATGAAGTTGTGATTGTTGGCATCGGCGGAGCCAGTACACGCGCCTTTGAAGAGCCGATCATTCTCTGGCATCGGCACATTGCGGATTTCTTGCATGTTGCCCTGAATGCCGAAGTTTAAGCCATTGGTTTGCGCAAACCAAAAACACAACTCCAGACGGCTTTAAAATCAAAAAGAGGGTACCTGCACTATAGAGGAGAGGCGAAATGATTTTGCTAATTAAGGAAGCAACCAAAGCGTGAATTAAGGGGCCATGGTCGTAAGTCAAAGGTGCTCGATTAAAGCTTGGCTGTAGCAAATCACTCAGCGCGATCCGACCGATATACCCTGGCCAGTCGCTGTCCTCTCAAACCTCAGCTCTTTTCTTAACCGTTTTTCTCGCCGAAGGCTTCTTTGCAACAGCTTTCTTCGCTGCCGGTTTCGCCGCCTTCTTCACAGCAGCTTTTTTGGCCGCAGGTTTAGCTTCTTTTGGTTCAGCTTTGGCTTTCGGTGCGGCCTTCGCCTTGGTCGTTTTGGCCTTGGCTTTGGCAGCCGGTTTCTTCGTCGCCCTGCCCTTCCCTGTCCCTCCCTTTGCGGCTTTGGCGGCGATCAGTTCCAGCGCTTCTTCGAGCGTGATGTCGTCCGGTGACACACTCTTCGGCAGCGTGGCGTTGATCTTGCCATGGCGTGCATAGGGGCCGTAGCGGCCGCTGCATATCTCGACGCTGGCCTTGTCGTCCGGGTGGTCGCCGAGGGTGCGCAACACGGTGTTGCCTTCTCTGGCTTGCGCCAGCAGCTCTGCGGCGCGGTCTAAGCGAATATCAAAAATGCTGTCGCTACGCGGGATGGATTTGAATTTTCCGTCATGGCCGATATAGGGGCCGAAGCGGCCGATGTTGACGATGACTTTCTTGCCGGTTTCGGGGTGCGCGCCGAGTTCGCGCGGCAATGACAGCAACTTCAGCGCACCGGCCAGGTCGGCTTGTTCGAGGGGCATTTCTTTCGGCCATGACACGCGCTTGGGCTTAACCTTATCGCCTTTGATTGCTTCGCCGAGCTGCACGTAATGCCCGTACGGGCCGCGCAGCAGCAGTACGGGGAGTTTGGCTTCGGGATGCTCGCCCAGCTCCACCCTTGCAGAGGCATCGTCCTGCGCTTCGCCGTTCAGGCTGCGCTTGTATTTGCATTCTGGGTAGTCGGTACAACTGATGAAGCTGCCGTATTTGCTGAGTTTTTTGGCGAGTGGCTTGCCGCATTCCGGGCAGGCCTCGTTGAGCAATTCTACCGGGCGGTCGATGCTGGCTTTTTCCTTGATCAGAACGGAAAAACCTTTCCAGAATTCATCCATCACGCCGATCCAGTCGCGCTTGCCTTCGGAAACTTCATCCAGCTCGTCTTCGAGGTGCGCGGTGAAACCGTAATCCACATAGCGGGTGAAATGGTCGGTGAGGAAGCGCGTGACGACGCGCCCGACATCGGTCGGGACGAAGCGCTTCTTGTCTATAACGGCGTATTCCCTGGCCTGCAGAGTGGAAATGATGGTGGCGTAAGTGGACGGGCGGCCGATGCCATATTCTTCCAGCGACTTGACCAGGCTGGCTTCGGAAAAACGCGGCGGCGGCTGGGTGAAATGCTGTTCGCCATACAGCTTGTCCAATGGCACCACGTCGCCCTCGGCCAGCGGCGGCAGTTTGCCGCTCTCTTCTTCCTCGGCATCGTCCACGTCTTCCATGTACACGCCGATGAAGCCGGGGAACACCAGCACCTGGCCGGAAGCGCGGAACAGCGTGGTGTCGCCGCCGAGGCGAATGTCCATGCTGACCGTGTCGAAACGCGCCGGAGCCATCTGGCACGCGAGGGTGCGCTTCCACACCATCTCGTAGAGGCGCGCCTGGTCGGCGGTCAAATGGTCGCGGATGCTGTCCGGCGTGCGCAGGATCGAGGTCGGGCGGATCGCCTCGTGCGATTCCTGCGCGTTCTTGGTCTTGCTCTTGTAGGCTGGCTGCGTACTAGGCAAATACTCGCTGGAAAAATTATCCTTGATGTATTCGCGGATTTCCTGCACCGCTTCCTTGGCCAGCGACACCGAGTCGGTACGCATGTAGGAGATCAGGCCGACCGTTTGGCCGCCGATGTCCACGCCTTCATACAGCGACTGCGCGGTGCGCATCGTGCGGTCGGCGGTCATGCCCAGTTTGCGCACCGCTTCCTGTTGCAGTGTGGAAGTGGTGAACGGTGCGGCGGCATAACGCTGCTTGGCTTTTTTCTCGACGCGCACCACCTTGGGCGGCAGCTTGGCGTCGTTGAGCTTGGCGAAGATCGCGTCATATTCGGCCTGGCTGCCGATGCTGAGCTGTTCGAGCTTTTTGCCCTGATACTGGAACAGCTTGGCGCTAAACGGCTGGTGATCCTTGTGGCTGTCCAGATGCACCGTCCAGTATTCCTGCGTCTTGAACGCCTCGATCTCCAGCTCGCGCTCGACGATCATGCGCAACGCGGGGCTTTGCACGCGTCCCGCAGATAAACCGGGGCGAATCTTGCGCCACAGCAGCGGCGACAGGTTGAAGCCAACCAGATAGTCCAGCGCGCGCCGCGCCTGCTGCGCATTCACCAGCGGCATCGAGATTTCGCGGGGGTGAGCGACCGCTTCTTGCACGGCCGACTGGGTGATCTCGTAGAACACCACGCGCTGCATGTTCTTGTTCTTCAGCGCGCGCTTGCTCTTGAGCAGCTCGGAGATATGCCAGGCGATCGCCTCCCCTTCGCGGTCCGGATCGGGTGCCAGCAGGATGTTGTCGGCCAGCGCGGCGGCTTTCGCGATCGCGTCCACATGCTTGCTGTTGCGCGCGATGGTCTCGTACTGCATCGCAAAACCATTTTCGGTATCGACCGCGCCGGTCTTGGGAACCAGATCGCGCACATGGCCGAATGAGGCGAGGACTTCGAAATCCTTGCCCAAGTATTTTTTAAGGGTCTTGGCCTTGGCCGGTGATTCGACGATCAGGAGATTGGTTGCCATGCGTACGGGTCAGTTATAGGGTTTAATGTAGTTGTGCTGAATTTAATGGGGTGAGCAACTCTTCGATCAACAGCGGATCGAGATCCTGATGGCGATTCCACAACACCATCAGCATGATCAGTTTGAGCTTGTCCAGCGCGAGGTTCTCTTGTTGCAGCGCGACGGCGCGGTCGAGGATCATCTCGCGCTCGACGGCGGAAATCATGTGCTGCTGTTCGGCGAATAGCAGAAATTGACGCGCCTCGTAGCCGATACGCTGCAGCTCCAGCTCGGCAAAATGACGCAATCCGGCATGTTCGAGGCTGGCTGGATAATTATCCGGGTTTTGTTGCCGCAGTGCGGACAGCCAGGTCAACGCCTCGTCAATTTCTTCACCCTCGAAGCCGGCAGCGGAAAGTTTGCGCGACAGTTTGTCTGGCTCCGGATAACTGCCTGCGTCAAAGTAACTTTCAAATAGGTACATCAATATTTCGAACATGTCTTAATCGTAGCTATGGCGTGGTTTTAATGGGTTCTTTGGTACAAGCCGCCGGGTAATGCGCTGACGCGCCCCTCCAGTTCGAGCGTCAACAGCATGGCGGATAGCTCGGCTATCGTCAAGCCGCTGCGTTTGCCGAGTGTGTCCAGGTCGACCGGATCGAAGCCGAGATGCTCGAGCAGCGCGGAATTTGTGTCTTGTATATCGGTGCGGCGCGCGGGTACGGCGACGGTTGTGGCGATCAGGCCACCCAATTCTTCAAGGATATCCTGCGCGGTCTCGACCAGTTTCGCGCCTTGCTTGAGCAGCGCGTGGCAGCCCTTGCTCTGCGGCGCGTGGATCGAGCCGGGGATGGCGAACACGTCCCTGCCCTGCTCCAGCGCCAGCCGTGCTGTGATCAGCGAGCCGCTTTGCAGCGAGGCTTCCACCACCAGGCAGCCTGCGCTCATGCCGCTGATGATGCGGTTGCGGCGCGGGAAGTTGGCGGCCAGCGGCGGTGTGCCGAGCGGGAATTCCGAAACCAGCGCGCCCTGGTTGGCGAGCGCATGCGCGAGGTCGCGATTGGCGGCGGGGTAGATCTTGTCTAGCCCGGTGCCGACCACGCCGATGCTGCTGCACGCCCCGCGCAATGCACCGCGATGCGCGGCGGCATCGATGCCGTGCGCCATGCCGCTGATAATGCACAGCCCGGCATCGCTCAATGATTTGGCGAATGCCTCGGCGTTGCCGAGACCCTGCGGCGTGGCGTTGCGGCTGCCGACCACGGCCAGCGCAGGACAGTTGAGCAGGTCGAGCCGCCCTTTTACATACAACAATAGCGGCGGGTCGGGAATGTTCAGCAGTGCTTGCGGGTAGTCGCTATCGGCGAGGGTAACGATGCGGTTATTGCTGTCTTCCAGCCAGGCCAGCGCCGGGGCGAACAGATCATCAGCGATGCCTTTGCCGATCTCGGCGGCGACCTCTGCTTTGACGACAGACTTGAGTGAACCGCCGGAGGCGGCGAAAACCGCCTCCGGTGAACCGAATTCCTTTAACAGGCGGCGCGCGCTTTCTCCGCCCAGGCCACGAGTCAGGCTGAGCGCCAGCCAGGCCTTGAGCGAAGCGTCGAAAGGCATCAGGGGGTTTGGGCGCGATCCAGCAGTTGCACCGGCAGGCGGGTTTGCATCACCAGCGCGTACGACACCTTGTCGAACACGCGGAACACGAACACCAGGCCATAGCGTTCATCCGGCAGCGTGAGTTTTTCGCCCTCATTCTTTACGTCCTCACCCTTGTGGTACAGGGCCAGCACATGACCGCTTTCCAGGCCGTCGCGCTTGCCCTTGTTCAGGGTGATGACGGTGTTTTGCCCGGCCTGCGAAACGCCGCCGTACACCGAAATGATGCGCGTGGAAATATTGCCGCTGGGTGCGCGCGGCAGATAGGTGTTGTCCGCGCCGCCGGAAGGGGCGACCAAGCGGTCGCCTTTATTGATTTCCTGTACGGAATAGGTGATTGCGACGGTGCTGATATCCGCAAAATCGGTCACTTCGGCATTGCCCAGATAGATTGCTTCGATACCCAGCACTTCATCGGTATCAGGGTCGGTAAAAGTTTTGCCCGGGCGGTAAAGCAGCCACTTGCTGCCTTTACCTTTATCAGGAGTCAGGCCTTTCACGAAGCAGATATCGTGAGCGCCGAGTATTACGCGCCCTTCGCGCGCCCCGATCAGCACTGGTGCATCCTTCAGCGCGCCCGCTTCGATGACCAGCGGCTGGCTTAAAAACGGCGCGATCGCATTGGCGGGAATGCTCAGGATGGCATCGTGTGTGCTGTAGCCTGCGCGCACTTTGGGAGAAAGCTTGACGACGCTGCCCGAATTGTCCGAACTGCCCGTACTGGCGGCACTGACAGTGTCGCCCTGGCCAATGCGTAATGTGCCGCTGGCACGATCCAGGTTGATTATGTCGCCGGGGTAAATCCAGTGCGGATCCTTGATGGAGTCCTTGTTCATGCCCCAGATATATGGCCATTTCCATGGATCTTTGAAGAACTTGCCGGAGATGTCCCATAGCGTATCGCCTTTGGCGACCACGTGCCGATCAGGCGCATCGCTGCGAAGTTCCGGACGGGTATCAGGCTGGGCAGCAAAGGCCAAGACGGGCAACAAAAAGCAAATCAGCGATATAATCTTGCGCATGGAAAACTCCGGCAGAATCAATGTAAGGGTAACGCAAAGTTCTCACGTTACGTTAAATTCTGCATCCAGTCATATAAATTAGCAAGTTATTATAGGTCAGGCATGGCGATTCTAAAAATTTTGCAGTACCCGGACGAGCGCCTGCACAAGGTGGCCAAAAAGGTTGAACGGGTCAACGAAACCACCCGCAAGCTGGTTCGAGACATGGCGGAAACCATGTATGCCGCGCCCGGCGTGGGTTTGGCGGCGACGCAGGTGGATGTGCATGAGCAAATCATCGTGGTGGATGTGTCCGAGGAGCACAAGCAACTGAAAGTATTCATCAACCCGGAGATTCTCGCCAGCAGCGGCGAAGAGGAATGCGAGGAAGGCTGTCTGTCGGTTCCGGGCATTTATGAAAAGGTGCGCCGCGCGGAAAAAGTGACGGTGCGCGCGCTCGATGAGGAGGGAGAGCCGTTCACGCTGGAGGCGGATGGCTTTCTGGCAGTCTGCATCCAGCACGAGATGGATCATCTGCGCGGCAAGGTGTTTGTCGAATACTTGTCGAAGCTCAAGCAAACGCGGATTCGCGCCAAGCTTAAAAAGCGCCAGCGAGAGATAATGTAATCAATGCTACTCTCGTTCGTTGCAGAATAAAGGCACTGTCCTGATGAACTAACTAGCCATCTGACTAAGCGCGGTGAAACATGCGCTAAGTCATTGGTTAACGAAAGACACGAAAAGCACGAAAAAAGCAGGGGCAGGGTGCGTTCCCCCTCAGGCCTTCATAACCATATTTTGGGTGTGTTTTCGTGCTTTTCGTGTCTTTCGTGGACAAGATTTAACACCAACAAATAATTATGAAAATCATCTTTGCAGGTACACCGCAATTTGCGGCCAGCGCTTTGGCCGCGTTGCTCGGGGAGCATCAGGTCGTCGCGGTGCTGACCCAGCCGGATCGCCCTTCCGGGCGCGGTATGCAGCTCACCGCCAGCCCGGTCAAGCAGCTTGCGTTGCGGCATGGCTTGCCGGTGTTGCAGCCGGCCACATTGAAGACAGAGGAGGCGCAGCAAGAGATTGCCGCGCTGGATGCCGACGTGATGGTGGTGGCTGCGTATGGGCTGATATTGCCGAAAGCGGTGCTGCAACTGCCGCGTCACGGCTGCCTGAATGTTCATGCGTCGCTGTTGCCGCGCTGGCGCGGTGCCGCGCCGATACCGCGCGCGATCCTGGCGGGCGACAGCGAGACCGGCATCACCATCATGCAGATGGATGAAGGGCTGGATACCGGCGATATGCTGTTGCGCCATGCCTGCCCGATCATGCCGGACGACACGGCGCAAACCCTGCATGACAAGCTGGCCGAGATCGGCGCCAACAGTATTGTCGAGGCGTTGCGCCTGTTGCAGGAAAGCCGTCTGGTGCCGGTCAAACAGGACAATGATGCGGCTTGTTACGCCGCCAAGTTGCTGAAGAGCGAAGCTCGGGTCGACTGGCATCAGGATGCGCGGCAGATCGAACGCGCGGTGCGCGCGTATAACCCCTTTCCGGTATGCCATGCCAGCCTGAACGGCGTGCCGATAAAAATTTGGCGTGCCGCGCTTTGCACGGGCAAGCATGACGTAGCGGGCGAGGTGCTGGTGGTCGACAAGCACGGCATCACGGTGGCTTGCGGAAAAGATGCGCTGTGCCTGGAGGTGTTGCAACGCCCGGGCGGCAAGGCGCAGCCTGTCGTGCAGTTCTTGCAGGCCATGCCGGTCAAGGTTGGCGATAACTTCTCGGTAAGCTAACGATCATAAAATATGCCACCTCTGATGATACTTGCCATGTCCACCACCCTCTCCCCAACCCTCTCCCGTAAACGGGCGAGGGAGCAAACGAGCGCGACGCGCGCTTTTCGTTGATGCACAATATACAACTCGCTGCTGGGCAAATCATCCAGCAGGTGCTTGCGGATGGGCGCAACCTCAATCAGGTGCTGGACGAGTCGCTGCGTAAAAAGTCGGTGTGGACTCCGGCGCAGCGGGCTGCCTTGCAGGACTTGAGTTACGGCACGTTGCGTTTTTACGGGCAATTAAAAACCGTGCTGGGCCTGTTGTTGCACAAGCCGATGCTGGATCAGCGCATCTACTACATGCTGCTGGTGGCGCTGTACCAGTTGCAATATAGCAAAGCGGCGCAGCATGCCGTGGTCGATCATGCGGTGCGCTCGGCGCAAATGCTGAACGTGAAAGTCAGCGGCTTGGCGAACGCGATCCTGCGCAATTTTTTGCGCAATCAGGCGACTTTGCTGGAGCAGGCCGCGCAACATGCGGAAGGAAAATACAGCCATCCGCAGTGGTGGATAGATGAGCTGGCGGCGCAATACGGCGAGCGCAGCGCGGCGATCCTCGAGGCGGGCAACCGGCACCCGCCGATGACACTGCGCGTCAACCGGCGGCGCGGCACGGTGGCAGAATATCAGGCGCAGCTTGAGCAGCAGGATATTCACGCACGATTGATCGAGGATGATTTGATCGGGCTTGGCGCGCTGCAACTGGATAAGCCTGTTGCTGTGGACAAGCTGCCGGGATTTTTCGACGGGCTGGTTTCGGTGCAGGATGCCGGTGCGCAATACGCAGCCCGGCTGCTGGATGTCAGCGACGGGATGAGGGTGCTGGATGCATGTGCCGCGCCGGGCGGCAAGACCGCACATATACTGGAATGCGCGCAGGCGGAACTAGTGGCGGTAGACAAGGACGAAAAACGATTGCAGCGCGTCGCGGATAATTTGCGGCGGCTGGGATTGTCCGCGCAGATCCTGACCGGCGATGCAGCCAAGCCCGAGCAGTGGTGGGACGGCAAGCGGTTCCAGCGCATCCTCGCCGATGTGCCCTGTTCGGCTTCCGGCGTGGTGCGCCGTCATCCGGATATCAAGTGGCTGCGGCGCAGCACGGATATTGCCGGTTTTGCCGCGCAACAGCTCGATATTCTATGCGCATTGTGGCGGTTGCTGGCGCAAGATGGTAAATTGCTCTACGCCACCTGCTCGGTTTTCAGGCAGGAAAACGAAGAGGTCGTCGGGGCGTTCCTTGCGCAACAGCCGGATGCGCGGCGATTGCCGATAGCGCTGCCGGGTACCGGCAACGGGCAATTATTGCCCGATAACCAGCATGATGGATTTTTCTATGCATTGTTGCAAAAACAGATGACAGGGGACAGATGACAGAGGACAGCAAACTCCCTGCACTGCCCACGCGCCCAAGCAAAGAGGCGCTGTTTGGTTTCGACCTTTGCATGCGCAGCATCGCGACAATTTTTTGCCTCCTGTCCTTTGTATGCTGTCCTCCGGCAGTGGCAGCTGAGGGCATTTCCGTCAACAAGGCCGAGGCGCGCCTGGGCGAAGATGGCTACCAGCTTTTTGCCAGTTATGAGATCGGCCTGACTTCCGCTGCACAGGAGGCGTTGTCGCGCGGCATCCCACTTTATTTTATTGGCGAATTTTCCTTGACGCGCTCCCGATGGTATTGGCTGGATGAGGAAGTTTTTCGTAGCGAGCACACTATCAAGCTTTCCTACAATATGTTGACGCGGCAGTACCGTATTTCGCGCGGCGCGTTATTCCAGAATTTTGAAAGCTATGAAGATGCGTTAAATATGCTGACCAGGCAAAGCTCTGCCGTATTCTCAGCGGAGCTGATGAAAAAGGATGGCAGCTATATCGCCGCTGCGAGGTTGCGCCTCGATACGACCCAACTGCCCAAATTGCTCCAAGTGAACGCGCTGGCCAGCAAGGATTGGGCGCTCAATTCAGGCTGGTACAAATGGGTGTTGTCGCCTGCGGGAGCCAATGCGGCAGGCGAAGGTAAGGCAGAGTGACGGCATGGTGAAGTATCTGAATCTCATCAGCATCTTCGTTGGCGCGACGCTGCTGTATCTGCTTTCCAGCAGCAACGTGAATACCGAGGTCTTTTCCGTGAATTACTACGGGTTGCTCGGGCTGACCGGATTGCTTGCCTTGTGCCTGGTCGGGCTGGTCGTTTACCAGCTCATGCGGTTGCACCACAAGCTCAAAAACAATGTTTTTGGCGCCAGGTTGACGTTGCGATTGGTGCTTTTTTTCACGCTGATCGCGGTTTTGCCAGGCCTGTTGATGTATGTGGTGTCGGTGAATTTCCTGGGCAAGAGCATCGAGTCGTGGTTTGACGTGCGCGTCGAAAAAGCCCTGGAGGGCGGCCTGAATCTGGGTAGAAGCGGGCTTGATAACAGCCTGAAAGAGCTTACCAAAAAGACGCAATTCATCGCCCTGCTGATGGCGGAAAAGCATCCGGAACAATATCAGCGCGCATTGAACCAGCTGGTCGATGAAAAGGTGGCGCAGGAAGCGGCCTTGTTTACAGGCGCGGGGAAAGTGGTTGCCTTTTCTTCGGGCGGCAATGCGCTGTTGCCCGACATGCCAAGCGACGAGGCGTTGCGGCTGGTCATGGAAAAGGGGGAGCACGCGGTAATCGATTCCCTGCCGAAAAAGGGGCTGACATTGCGCGCGCTGGTAAAGGTGAATTCCAATACGGAAGCGGGCGGGCGATATGTGCTGCAATTTACCCAGCCGGTGCCCAAGCAGATTGAGGCAGATGCCGAAACCGTGCAGGCGGTATATCGCGATTACCAGGAGCTGACGCTCTCGCGCCAAGGATTGAAGCGGTTGTATGCGATCACCTTGACGGTGTCGCTTTTGGTGGTGCTGTTGACGGCGGTGTCTGCGGCATTTTTCATCAGCGAGCGGCTGGGCTCGTCGCTGGAAGCGCTCGCTGAAGGTACGCGAGCGGTGGCGCAGGGCGACTTTACCGGGCAGTATCCGGTACAAAGCGGCGATGAACTGGGGGCGCTGACCGGTTTGTTTAACCAGATGACGCGGCAGCTGAATGAAGCGAAGCAGGCCAGCGAGCATCAACAGCGCGAAGTGGAGAGCGCCAAAGCGCACCTTGAAAGCGTGTTGACGCACTTGTCTTCGGGGGTGTTGGCGCTGGACGATCAATTGCGGTTGCGTTCGGTGAATACCAGCGCGGCGCAAATTCTCGATGCGCCCTTGCAGGAGATGCAGCGCATGTCGCTGGATGAAATTGCTGAAAAATATGGCTTGCTGAGGTCGTTTTGCCACACCATCAGGGGTGCTTTTGAACAAACGGATAGCGGCGAATGGCAGCGGCAGATCGAGCGCATGAGCAAGAAGGGCAACCAGATATTGCTGATGCGCGGGACAAGGCTGCCGCAAGGCGGTGAGGCGGGGTATGTGGTGGTGTTCGACGACATAAGCCACTTGCTGAAGGCAGAGCGGCAGGCAGCATGGGGCGAAGTGGCGCGCCGCCTCGCGCATGAAATCAAAAACCCGCTTACCCCGATACAGCTTTCAGCGGAACGGTTGCAGCACAAACTGGGCGGCAAACTCGATGAAAATGACGCGCAACTGTTGCAGCGCGCCACTCAAACCATCGTGAGCCAGGTTGGCGCAATGAAAAACATGGTGAGCGATTTTGCCGATTATGCGCGCGGCCCGTCGTTGAAGCTGGCGCGCCTGGATATTCATCAACTGATCCGCGAGGTGATGGGGCTGTATGAGGCAAACGCCGTTCCTATCGCGTTGAAACTGGAAGCGCAGCATAGCGAAGTCAGCGGTGATGCGACACGCTTGCGGCAGGTTATCCACAATCTGTTGCAAAATGCGCAAGATGCGCTGCATGGCGTTGCGCACCCGAAAATAATATTGAGTACAGCAATGCTTCGGGAGGAGATTCAACTCAGCGTGGAAGATAATGGCGCAGGTTTTCCGGAAAGCGTATTGTCGCGCGCTTTCGAGCCGTATATGACGACCAAGACCAAAGGCACCGGACTGGGGCTGGCAATCGTGAAAAAAATAGTGGAAGAGCATGGCGGCAATATCGCCATTGAAAATAATACAGGCGGGGGAGCGCGCATCAACGTGCATCTGCCGCTGATCGAGGAGGCGTAATGGGAGCATCTATAAATTTGTTTTACGGGCGAATCGCATCGTCGCGTGCTCACTCACTCCTCGCCTATCAATATGATATGTTTCGTCGTTCGCTGCGCGGCTTCTCGCGCTTCATCCCGTAAAACAAATTTCTAGAGGCTCACAAATGGCAGGCAAACAAATTCTGGTGGTGGATGATGAGATCGGCATCCGCGAGCTGCTCTCGGAAATACTGTTCGATGAAGGCTATCAGGTTCATCTGGCGGAAAATGCCGCACAGGCGCGCGATTTCCGGAGCGAGCGCGAGCCCGATATGGTGCTGCTCGATATCTGGATGCCGGAGGTGGACGGCATAACCTTGCTCAAGGAGTGGGTAGAGCAGGATTTGCTGACCATGCCCGTCGTGATGATGTCCGGCCACGGCACCATCGAAACTGCCGTTGAGGCGACGCGCATCGGTGCGGTGGATTTTCTGGAAAAACCCATTGCGTTGCAGAAGCTGCTCAGCACCATTGCCAAAACTCTCAGGGATGGCGCGCCCAAGCAGCCGATACCAAACGCCGAGGAGCAGAGCCAAAAGATCACGCTGAATATCGACGGGCAAATGCTGCCGTTTTCATTGCCGCTGGATTTGCCTTTGCGCGAAGCGAGGGAATATTTTGACGCGCTTTACTTCGATTACCATTTGCGTAAAGAAGCCGGAAATGTTTCGCGGGTAGCCGACAAGGTCGGGTTGGAGCGAACCCATCTTTACCGCAAACTGAAACAGTTGGGCATCAAGTTCGTCAAAAAAGGCACTGAAGATAAGCCGCAGTAAGAGCAGCTCGGCGGGCATGGTGCACCGCAGGCGCGCCGTGGTTTTGGTGCCGGTTTGCTGCAAAGTTGAAGGATGCAGCATAATCGGCAGGTTGTGAAGAATGGAAGATTGTGGCAAGGCCACCTTATGAAAAATCGTATATGAACTCGCTCAACATCATTATCCTCGCTGCCGGCAAAGGCACGCGCATGTATTCCGAAAAGCCCAAGGTGCTTCACGCGCTGGCGGGCAAGCCGCTGGTTCAGCATGTGCTGGATTGCGCGGTCGGGCTTCAGCCGCAGCAAATTTGCGTAGTGTATGGGCACGGCGGCGAGGCCGTGCCGCAGGCGATGCATCAATATCAGGCCAGGTTTGTGCTTCAGGAGCCGCAATTGGGCACCGGCCATGCCGTGCAGCAGGCCATGCCGCACCTTGACGATGAGGGCAGGACATTGGTGCTGTATGGCGATGTGCCGCTGATACGGCAGAACACCTTGCGCCAGATGCAGCAGGCGGGTGACGGCCTGGTGCTTCTGACGGTGAATCTGGATGATCCCACCGGCTATGGACGCATTATCCGCAACCATCAAGGCGATGTACTCGGCATCGTCGAAGAAAAAGACGCATCGCCGGAACAGCGCAAAATATCCGAAGTGAATACCGGCATCGTGCTGGCGCCGACCAACAAGCTGCGCGAATGGCTGAATAATTTACGCAACAACAATGCGCAGGGCGAGTATTACCTCACGGATATTGCGGGCATGGCTGTGCAGCAAGGCGTTGCGGTGCATACCGTGCAGCCTGCCCACGAGTGGGAAATCCACGGGATCAACAGCAAGCAGCAGTTGGCGGTGCTGGAGCGTACCTGGCAGCAGGTAGAAGCCGCCCGCCTGCTGGCGCATGGCGTGACGCTGGCCGATCCGGCGCGCATCGACGTGCGCGGCAGGTTGATTTGCGGGCAGGATGTTGAAATCGATGTTGGCTGTATTTTTGAAGGTGAAGTGAGCCTGGGTAACAATGTGCAAGTGGGTGCTTACAGCGTCATCAAAAATACCGCCATCGCCAGCGACACCATTATTGCGCCTTACAGTTTGATGGAAAATAGTGAAGTGGGCGCTAACTGCCGTGTTGGGCCATACGCGCGCTTGCGTCCCGGCACCCGATTGCACGACGAGGTGCATATCGGCAATTTTGTAGAGGTCAAAAACAGCGAAATTGCTGCGAACAGCAAGGCGAACCACCTCAGCTATATCGGCGACAGCACGGTGGGCAGCCGCGTGAATATCGGCGCGGGCACCATCACCTGCAATTACGACGGCGCGAACAAATACCGCACCATCATCGAGGACGATGTGTTCATCGGTTCGGACACGCAACTGGTCGCGCCGGTAACGGTGGGCAAAGGCTCGACCATCGGCGCGGGTTCCACCATCACCAAAGACACGCCGTCGGGCGAACTCACCCTGTCGCGCAGCAAGCAAACGACCATCAGCGGATGGAAGCGGCCAACCAAACAAGTGAAAGGTGAAAAATGAAAGCGTTGTGCTTTGCCCACTTCCCACTTTCCACTTTCCACTTCCCAGGACTCTAAAAATGTGCGGAATCGTAGGCGCAGTGGCGCAGCGCAATGTTGTGCCGATCTTGCTGGAAGGGTTGCAACGCCTGGAATATCGGGGCTATGACTCGACCGGATTGGTGGTGGTGCATGATTCGCGGCTGGAGCGCCTGCGCAGCACCGGGCGGGTCGTTAACCTTACCGAAATAAGCGCCGCGACGCAGGGGCTGATCGGCATCGCGCATACCCGCTGGGCGACGCATGGCGTGCCCAGCGAACGCAACGCGCATCCGCACACAAGCAAAGACCTCATCGCAGTGGTGCATAACGGCATCATCGAAAATTACGAGGCATTGCGCACGCTCCTGTCAGCCGGGGGGTATGAATTCGCTTCCGACACGGATACGGAAGTCATCGCGCATTTGATACATAGCCATTACGCGCGCGGTAATTCGCTGTTGGCAGCAACGCAGGCGGCGCTTGCAGAGTTGGTGGGTGCTTACGCCATCGGCGTGATCGCTGCCGATAACCCCGATCAACTCGTTTGTGCGCGGCGCGGTAGCCCGCTGCTCTTGGGCGTGGGCAACGGCGAGTATTTCGTCGCCTCGGACGTTTCCGCGCTGTTGCCGGTCACGCGCAACGTGGTGTATCTCGAAGAAGGCGATGTGGCCGAGCTGGGGCGGGCCGGGTACCGGATTTTCGACGCGGGCGGCAAAGTCGCGGAGCGTGCCGTGCAGGTGAGCGAACTGAGCAACGAGAGTGTCGAGCTCGGTGAATACCGGCACTACATGCAGAAGGAGATACACGAGCAGCCGCAGGCGCTGGCCGATACCCTAGAATCGGTATGCAACAGCCAGTCGCTGGTGCCGGGCATCTTTGGCGCGGAAGCGGCGGCTACTTTCGCAGATATCGACAGCATCCTGATCCTGGCATGCGGCACCAGCTACCATGCCGGGCTGGTGGCACGTTACTGGCTGGAGGAGATTGCGGGTATCCGGTGCAGCGTCGAAATCGCCAGCGAATACCGCTATCGCGCCAGTGTGCCGAACCCGAAAACCCTTGTGGTGGTCATTTCGCAATCCGGCGAGACCGCAGACACGCAGGCTGCCTTGAACCATGCAAAATCGCTCGGGCACAGCCATACGCTGGCGATATGCAATGTGCCGGAAAGTGCGCTGGTGCGCCTTTGCCAACTGCGGTTGTTAACACGCGCCGGGCCGGAGATCGGCGTGGCATCGACCAAGGCCTTCACCACGCAGCTTGCCGCGCTATTCCTGTTGACGCTGGTGTTGGCCAAGCAGCGCGGGCGCCTCACTGCGCAACAGGAGCAGCAGCATCTGCGCGAGTTACGCCATTTGCCCGGCGCGGTGCAGAAGGTGCTGGAATTGGAGCCGCTTATCGCCAAGCTCGCCGAACGGTTCGCCGATAAGCAACACGCTCTGTTTCTGGGGCGCGGGCTGCATTACCCGATCGCGCTGGAAGGCGCGCTCAAACTCAAGGAAATCTCCTACATTCACGCCGAAGCTTATCCGGCGGGCGAACTCAAGCACGGCCCGCTGGCGCTGGTGGATAAAGATATGCCGGTCGTTTCGGTTGCGCCGAACGACGCGCTGCTGGAAAAACTGAAATCCAATTTGCAGGAAGTTCGCGCGCGCGGTGGTGAGTTGTACGTGTTTGCCGATGCGGATACCCATATCCGCGCCGCCGATGGTATACATATCATGCAAATGCCCGAACACGCCGGGTATTTAAGCCCTATTCTGCACACTATCCCGCTGCAACTGCTGGCATATTACGCTGCATTGCAAAAGGGCACAGATGTAGACAAGCCCAGAAATTTAGCCAAGTCTGTTACCGTGGAATAGCAAATCGGTTGCACGACGCTGTGGGGTCCAAGGATGGCGGTAATCGCCGTATTTAATCAAAAAGGCGGGGTAGGCAAAACTACCACCTGCCTGAATGTGACGGCTGCGTTGAATATCGCGCAGCAGCGCCCTATTGCCATGGATATGGATCCGCAAGGGCACCTGACGCTGGCCAGCGGTGTGGGCAAGGCTGTGCCGAACGGTGGCATGGCAGCATTTTTCAAACACAAAACCAGGCTTTCAAGCCTGCTGCAGGATACGCCGGCCGGTTGGCGGATCATTCCTTCTTCGCTGGAGCTCGCCAAGATCGATGCCATGTTTGGCAGCGATCCCAAGGCGGCCACGCTGTTGCGGCAGGGCTTGCACGAAGACGCGGCGCTTGCCGGCTCACCCATCCTGATCGACTGTTGCCCGATGCTTGGCGTGTTGACGCTGAACGCCTTGCTGGCGACCGATCGGGTGTTGATCCCGGTCTCGGCCGATTTTCTTTCGCTGCAAGGCGTACACCGACTCGATAGCGCGCTCAATGTGCTGGAAAAAAAACTGAGCCGCAAGTTCGAGCGGCGCATCATCGTGACGCGCTACGACCCGAGGCGCAAGCTGGCCTACGATATTTACGAAAAGCTCAGGGAGCGCTATGGCGCGCTGGTGTGCGAGACGCGCATCGGCGAAACAGTCGGGCTAGCAACCAGCCCAATGTACAGCAAGGATGTTTTCGATTTTGCGCCGCATAGTCCGGGCGCGGCGGATTACCGGGCCTTGACCCAGGAATTGTGGGATAGCGGTTTTTTTGTCTGAGAAGTTAATGTAGGGTAGAAAAAACGTAGCGTTTCCACCTGTGGGTTGTCTCGGCGAGTTGGTGGATATGCGCTGCGCGTTTTATCTACCCTACATTATGTTGAAGCCAAAAATCCCCCAGACAACCATACCCAGCAGCATCAAATTAATCAGCATCAGCCAGGTGTTGTAGCGTTTTTGTCGCTCCAGCATTTTGCGCAAGGCATCATCGCTGCGGTTGGCGGTGTTATTGTTTGTAAAATGGCTGTGCAGCAAGCGCGGCAGTTGAGGTATCAGCGTGACGTAATTCGGCGCTTCCTTGCGTATTGCCTTGATCAGACCGCGCAGACCGACCTGTTCGCTCATCCAGCGTTCCAGCCACGGCTTGGCTGTTTTCCAGAGATCCAGCTCCGGATCGAGCTGCAAGCCCAGCCCTTCGATGTTGAGCAGGGTCTTCTGCAGCAGCACCAATTGCGGCTGGACTTCGATGCCAAAGCGGCGCGAAGTCTGGAAAAGGCGCAACAGCACGCGGCCAAATGAGACCTCGCGCAACGGCCTGTCGAAGATCGGCTCGCAGACTGCACGTATGGCGGCTTCCAGTTCATCGACGCGCGTTTCGGCGGGTGCCCAGCCAGATTCGATATGCGCCTCGGCGACGCGCTTGTAATCGCGGCGGAAAAACGCGATGAAATTCTGCGCCAAGTAATGCTTGTCGGTATCGGTGAGCGTGCCCATGATGCCGAAATCCAGCGCGATATAGCGCCCGTCCGTCGCCACCTGCACATTGCCGGGATGCATGTCGGCATGGAAAAAGCCGTCGCGGAATACCTGGGTGTAAAAAATTTCCACCCCATTTTCGGCAAGTTTGGGTATGTCGATGTTTGCCTTGCGCAGCGCATCCACTTGGCTGACCGGTATGCCGTACATGCGCTGCATCACCATCACATCAGCGGTGCAAAAATCCCAGTAGACCTCCGGCACCAGCAGCAGCTGCGAATCGGAAAAGTTGCGTTTGAGCTGGCTGCAATTGGCGGACTCGCGCATCAAGTCAAGTTCATCGCGCAGGATTTTTTCAAATTCGCGCACTACCTCGCGCGGCCTGAGACGGCGCCCATCCGCCCACAGCCACTCGATCAGGTCCGCGCAGATGTTCAACAGCGCGATGTCGTGCGCGATCACCGGGGCGATACCGGGGCGCAGTATTTTTACCGCCGCTTCGCGCCCGTCCGGCAGAACCGCGAAATGTACCTGTGCCACGGATGCGCTGGCGACAGGGGATTCCTCAAAGCTCTGGAATACCTCGCGCAATGGCCTGCGGTAGGTGGCTTCGAGCACGGCAACGGCTTGCGAGGACGGAAACGGCGGTACCTGATCCTGTAGTTTGGCGAGTTCGTCTGCGAGGTCGGTCGGCATCAAGTCGCGCCGCGTGGAAAGCAGCTGGCCGAATTTGACGAAGATCGGGCCGAGATTTTCCAGCGCCAGGCGCAGCCGCACGGCGCGCGGTTCCGAAGTGTTGCGCAGGAACAGCATGAGGTTGAGGGGTATGCGCAGCCAGCGTACGCGCAAATGCGCCAGCACAAATTCGTCCAGCCCGAAGCGCAGCGCAACAAAAATAATCTTGATTAAGCGGACCAGGCGCATATGATTTATTCTGCGATCGAGGGAGAGCGGTGCGTGGTTAGCTGTTCAAATAGCGTTGCTCTGAATGGCATGGCTCGGCGGTAACTTTCCGTTCAAACGCCAAGCCAAGCTCCCACCCCGCATGTGCGCGATGGAAGCATGGAGGGGTGGCAAGCGCAGCGGAATCGCACAGCCATCAATGCAGGGTGGTTTGCTGGATACCCACCAGCAGCCACACAGACTTGTCGTCGTGCAGGTCTTTTTGCACATGCCAGACTTCGTCGACGTTTTCCGGCGTGCCGTTGTTTTCGCGCAATTGCCCGGTAAAGCGGACGCTGGCAATCGCCTTGCCGTCTTCCTCGGCGACTTCCAGCAACTCGCTGTTGATCGCGATCACGTCTGTTTTCTGCGGCGCGTCGTCGCGTTCATGCATCTGCATCGAGATTTCCGCAAACATTTCTGGCGTCGTGTATTCGCGGATGTCATTCAAATCCTTGCGGTCATTCGCGGCCTGCAAGCGGATAAACGAGGTCTTGGCGCTGCGCAAAAAGCTTTCCACCGGAAAGTCTGCCGGAATCTTTCCAGTAGGTACGGAGGGAGCGGTTTTTAGAGCTGTGTCGGCCCAGCGCTGCTGCGTCGGTTGCGGCCCGTTGTAGGGCGCGCCCGCTCCGGCATATTGCATGGCGGGTTGCGGCTGTTTTTTGCGCAACAGCGAAAACAGGAACATCGCCGCCATTACGCCCATCAGGATCATCAGGATCGTGCCCATGCCTTCACCCAGCCCCATGCTGGCGAACAGCGCGCCCAAGCCCGCGCCGATGGCCAAGCCGGCCAGCGGCCCCATCCACTTGTTGCCGGCTGGCGCGGGTGCCGCTGCGGGAGTTTGGGCAGGCGCGGCGTCAGGTGCTTTTTGCGCTTGCTGCGGTGCCATCGTCCGTTGCTTGCCGATGCTGCCCCCTCCGCCCAAACGCCTGGCGTCAGCCGCTGTCGCAAACAAACTTGCGCTGGTCAGAAAAATTGCCAGCAGCATCAAAAATCGTTTCATATGTTTCTCCGTGTCGGTGGTTGTTTCAGGTGTGCGTAAGTATATCACCGTAGTTTGAATCAGGTTTTATGGCTGGGCTTCATCCGTATTTGCCGGTCATGACGCGCTGGCCTGATTCCGCTAAACTCCGAACCATGAGACTCGCGTTCGCTTCCTTGCTGGCCTTAATGCTTTCCGCATGCGACGGCGGTTTGCCGAACAATCCCTATCCGGCGGCGGACGGGGGCGAGCCAATCCTTTACACCGCATTTACCGAGCGCCCCAAACATCTCGATCCCGCGCAAGCCTACAGCGAGAACGAATACGAGTTCCTCGCGCAGATTTACGCGCCGCCGCTCCAATACCATTATCTGAAGCGGCCCTACGAGTTAATCCCGCTGGCGGCCGCGCAGATGCCGACCGTGCGCTATCTGGACAAGAAGCGCCGCCCGTTGCCGGACAATGCGCCTGCGGAGAAAATAGCCTTCAGCGTGTACGAGATCAGGATCAAGCCCGGCATGCGCTACCAGCCGCATCCGGCGTTTGCCCGGCAATACACTCAGATGGCGCCGGGTGATTTGCGCGGTATCCATGCGCTGGGCGATTTCCAGCACAGCGGCACGCGCGCCGTCACGGCGGCCGATTATGTATACCAGATCAAACGCCTCGCGCACCCGCAATTGCATTTGCCGATTTTCGGTGTGATGAGTGAATACATCGTCGGGCTGAAGGATTACGCCGCGACATTGCAGCAAGCGCTGAAAAAAGCTCCAGATGCCTTTCTCGATTTGAACGCATACCCGTTGCAGGGCGTACAGGCGGTGGATGAGCATACTTACCGCATCGAGGTGCATGGCAAGTATCCGCAGTTCGCCTATTGGCTGGCGATGCCATTCTTCGCGCCGATGCCGCATGAGGCGGAGCGGTTTTACGCACAGCCCGGAATGCGCGAGCGCAACCTGACGCTGGATTGGTGGCCGGTGGGCAGCGGCCCGTATTACCTGTCCGAGAACAACCCCAACCAGCGCATGGTGCTGAGCCGCAACCCGTATTACGACAGCGAACGCTATCCTGCGGAAGGCGAGGCAAGCGACGCGCAGGCCGGGCTGCTGGCGGATGCGGGCAAGCCGCTGCCGCTGATCGACAAGGTGATATTTAGCATGGAAAAGGAAACCATCCCCTACTGGAGCAAGTTTCTGCAGGGGTACTACGATGCTTCTGGCATCAGTTCGGACAGCTTCGACCAGGCGGTGCAGGTAAACGTTGGCGGCGAAACGACCGTGACCGAAGAAATGAAGGCGCAAGGCATCATGCTTTCGACGGCGGTTTCGACCTCCACCATGTATACCGGTTTTAACTGGCTGGATCCGGTGGTGGGAGGGGTATGCGCAGATTCAACGAGCGCTCCCCCACCCTCCCCCGATGGTAGAGGGAGCAAACGAAGTGATTCATCTTGTGATGCTGATCGTTCGCGCAAGCTGCGCCAGGCGATTGCGATCACGGTGGACTTCGAGGAATTCGTTTCCATCTTCGCCAACGGGCGCGGCATTGCAGCACAGTCGCCGATCCCTCCCGGCATCTTCGGTTATCGCGAAGGCGAGGCGGGCGTCAACCGCATTGTGTATGACTGGGTGGGCGGCGCGCCGAAGCGCAAACCCATCGAAGAAGCGAAGAAGCTGCTTGCAGAAGCGGGCTACCCGAACGGCGTGGATGCGCAAACCGGTCAGCCGCTCGTGATTAACCTGGACACGACTTCAGCGGGTGTCGGCAACAAGGCGCGCCTCGATTGGCTGCGCAAACAGTTCGACAAGATCAACGTGCAATTGGTGGTGCGCAGCACCGACTACAACCGCTTCCAGGACAAGATACGCAAGGGCGACACGCAGATGTTCTATTTCGGCTGGAATGCCGACTACCCAGATCCGGAGAACTTTTTATTTTTGCTGCATGGCGCGCAAGCCAAGGTGGGCAAGGGCGGCGAGAATGCGGCGAATTACAGCAACCCGGAATATGACCGGCTGTTCGAGCAGATGAAGAACATGGAAAACAGCCCGGCGCGGCAGGTCATCATCGACCGGATGCTGGAAATATTGCGCCGCGATTCGCCGTGGCTGTGGGGCTTCCACCCGAAGAGCTACGTGTTGCAGCACGGTTGGTTGCACAACGTGAAGCCCAACGTGATGGCCAACAACAAGCTCAAATACTGGCGCGTGGAGGCGGCGCAACGCGACCGGCTGCGCGGTGAATGGAACCGGCCCGCGCGCTGGCCGTTGTGGGTGGGTGCGGCAGCATTGCTGATATTTGCAGGCTGGATGTGGCGCACGTTGCGCCAGCGCGAGGAGCGGTCGTAGCGTGTGCAGTGCTTGACGTTGGAGGCTGGCGCATCGCGCTATTTCAGTGAGCGTGTTTCGCTCCATGCCAGCCGGGATGATCGAAGTAAGCGCCGTAGTTATCGAGCGCGCGGGCGATTTTTTCGGCGCCCTTGCGTGCCTCGCTGCTATTTTGCGCCATCATCGCGTCAGAGCCCGCAATGATGTCCGCGAGCACGACGTGGAGCACCGCATCCATTTTCTGATCCATCTTGCAGTTCTTTACGATGAACGCAATCTGGTCATTCGTCTTTTGCGCCAGTGCGCGGTATTGCTCCGCCGCAAGTTTGTCGGCATGGATGGCAGGGAGTTCTGCTGAGAGCGCGTTCTGGATGCGGCTCATGCCTTGGCGCAAGTTGTTGTCCGTAGCCCATTTCTTGCCGTTATCGAGGGTGAGCTGCGCCGGTTGCCCATGGTCATGCGAGTGGTGATGATCCTGCGCCAAGGCTGCACCCGCGTTCAGTAAGGTGGCGGCCGTCAGCGATGCGGCGATTTTTTTCCATTGGGCAAGCATGTTTTTCCTTCATTTAGAGATTGGTGGGTCAGGTTATGTCGGGATATTGACAGGCGGCTAATTCCAATTCGCATTAAAAACGATTACTGCGCTGGCTTCGTCTTCGGCCCTTGGCTGCACTCTATGTGCTTGCCTTGGCCATTCGGCGTGGATCGGACACATTCATTTGCGCTTGGTTCCGTAACGGAAAGACGCACAATAGGCTATAAGCGCCCGATGCTGTTCACTCTGGAAATTCTTGATAAGACTCCGAACCTGATGAGCATTCGGTAATCCTAGCTGGAACCTTGGGGAGGGATCCAGAGTGAACAGCATTGGGCGCTTATCTTTCCAGTTGTGACGGGCTAAATAACCGGGGCGCAACGCCCCGGTTATCGGCTGCATGCTGCTTAGCTGCCATGATGGCTGCCCTTGATTGAGACTTGCTTGATGGATTCGCTAGTCTCAGTCCGCAAGGCAACATTGAATATATCCACCAGCGAATCTGTTTCGCCTGACACTGCCGCAGAAGCAATCGGCTCATGGTGCAGGTCACGCTCGAAGCTGGCCAGTACCGGATCGCCCGTGCCGTTCGTCGAATCGGACCCCGCGATGACCGCTGCCGGATTGAACGGTTCACGGTACATATCGCGCTCGAAGCTGGCCAATACCGGGTCAGTCGTGCCATACAAGGCGGCATTGAACGCGACTATCAGCGAATCGGTTTCGCCTGATGCTGCCGCAGAAGCAACCGGCTCGTGGCGCAGGTCGCGCTCGAAGCTGGCCAGTACCGGATCGCCCGTGCCGTTCGTCGAATCAGGCTCTCCCGCGATGGCTGCCACCGGATTGAACGGCTCATGGTACATATCGCGTTCGAAGCTGGCCAATACCGGGTCAGTCGTGCCGTACAAGGCGGCATTGAACAGGCCGGTCAGCGGTTCGGCTTCACCCGTGACGGCTATCGAAGAGCTGACAGATTCACGGTGCAGATCGCGCTCGAAGCTTGCCGCAACCGGATCGGTGTTGGCGTATGCAAAGGTTGGCAGCAAGGCTGCAACAGTTAATGTCAAAGCAAATTTATTCAATTTCATGGTCGTTACTCCTTTTGTCGATGGGGGCGATACGAAATGACCGCCTACGCCAGACCTGTGAGCATTAACCGTGCCACTGTATATAATTTATTTTTATATCAATGCGTTGAGTGTTTTTTGATTTTTTGATCAGGGTTGACAACGCGAAAAGTAAACGTTAAGATTCGTTCACTTTTAACATTTTAACGATAAGGTGAACGGTTATGATTACTTTACCGGCATTCAGGCAGTTTCTCGACAATCTCGAAGAGGGAGTTCTTTTTCTCGATCAGGAGCGTCATGTTGTGGCCATCAATGAGGCAGCCAGTCACATGCTGGGGCAGCAACACGACAATATCCTGAACAAGCTTTGCCCCAGCATTTTTCAGGGGACGGTTTGTGCGCGCAGTTGCGAGAAAAGAGGGCATTGCACGCTCATGAAAAATGCGGCCCATGGCAAAAAAGTGCAAGACCTTGTCGTGCAGCGCCCGGATGGTGTGCTGATTCCACTGCGCATGTGGGCCATGGTACTGCCCTCTGATGGGAAGCTCGCATATTGCGCTGTCGTGCTGCGCGACCGCACTCATGAGGTGCGGTTGGAAGAGGAGGCCAGCAATAGAATGCACTTGGGCGGCCTGATCGGAAACAGCGCGGTGATGCAGGAGTTGTTTCGCCAGGTACTGCGCGCAGCGGCCAGCGAGGCCAGCATCCTCATCACCGGCGAGAGCGGCACGGGAAAGGAGCTGGTCGCGCGGGCGCTGCACGACAATTCGAGCCGCGCCAAGGGCCCTTACATACGCGTGCACTGTGCCGCATTTCCCGAGCAGTTGCTGGAGGGGGAGCTGTTTGGCCATGCGCGAGGCGCATTTACCGGCGCTACAGTGGCGCGCGAAGGCCGCTTCGAGGCGGCGCACGGCGGGACGCTGTTGCTGGACGAGATCGGCGAGGTGCCGCCGAGCATTCAGGTCAAGCTGCTGCGCGTCCTGCAGGAACGCGAAATCGAGCGGCTCGGTGAAAACCAGACGCGCAAGGTGGATGTGAGAATTCTTGCGGCGACGCACCGTGATTTGCCAGCCATGGTGAGCCGGGGCGAATTCCGAGCCGATCTTTATTACAGGCTGCGCGTGTTGCCGCTCCACCTTCCCGCGTTGCGCGAACGCCGCGAGGATATTCCGCTGCTGGCCAATTCCATGCTGTCCAATATACGCACCCGGCATCCGGGGCGTGACCTTCAAATCTCCGGCGAGGCGCTCGATGCGTTAAATGCCTATAGCTGGCCGGGCAATGTTCGCGAGCTGGGTAATGCCCTGGAATATGCCGTGGTGCATGTGGATGGCACGGCGATCCTGGCGCGCCATTTGCCACCTGAAATTCAGGAGGCCGTTTCTCGGGTTGGCGATTCACGAATCGCGAACGTTACAATGCCGGCTTCGGCGCTGGTGCAGCGCTATTACCGTGCCCCCGCACAGCAAGAGGGCAAAGAAAAGGAAATTCTCCTGCTTGCGCTGAATGAGACGGGGGGGAACAAGGCGGCGGCAGCCGAAAAACTGGGCATGTCGCGCACCACGCTGTGGAAGAAATTGAAGCAGTACGGTATAGACAAATTGGCGCAATAACATCGTCTGCATGAAGTGCGCCGCAGCAAAGTAGGATGCGGTGTAACCGCATCGTTCGCGATTGCTAAGGTTGAAAACAGAATCAGGCCAGCGTGAAGCCCACGCGCTCGTAATCCAGGCCGTGTTCTATGCTGAGGTTCATCTTGGCGTTCTGTTTTTCGGCGTTCTGGCGCATGATTTCGATCGTCCTGCCCGGATTGAACCAGCCGCGCGGGATGACGAGGCTGGCCGGTATCTTGAGAGCCGCAATGGCGGGTAGCAGGAAGGCGGGTACATATTTATCCGATACTGCGGCATTCAAGCTGGTTGCGCGGATGTCAACCGCCTCGGGAGCTCCCGGCAGGTAGCGCACGCCGATCTGCAATTTGCCTGTGTGCGTTATATTCACCCATGCCGTGATGCACAGCGTGAAGATTTCCGCATCGCCGGGTCGCAGGCCAGCCAATTGGTTGCGGTTTAAACGTTCGCCCAATATGTCGTTGCGCGTCAGGCAAGCGCCTAAAATGCTCTCATTATCAAATTGCCATTTTTCGAGCGTAACGGCCATTTCTGCGGGTTTTTTGCCGGGAGTGTCCTGTAATACGCGACCGAAGGTCTCGATCTGCTTGCGTGCCGTGTCGCCCAATGCGGCATCGCGGCGCTTCGGCTGTTTAAAGAGCTTCCCTGACAGCTGTGCATAAATATTTTCCGGCTTGTAGCAAAGCTCCGCATGCCGCTCGACAGGGCGGCGCTCGGTAAAACGGGCGCTGATGTTCTCGCACCAGCACTGGTGCAGGGAAGTCAGCAATTCGATGCAATCGTTGCTGTTGCAGTGATCGCACAGCCCGATTTGCTGGGGAGTCTGGCCCTGTTGCAGCAGGATGGTTTTGACGCGCAGCAATTTGCTTAAAGGAACCATCGCCAAGTAGCGCGTGTTGTCGTTGTGCGTGGTCTGTTTGGCGGGAATCAAGCCACGCGTGCTGCACAGGTCAACAGCCAGCGGCGGTGCGTCGCCTTTGCTTGTGGTGTAGCTGCGCTCTACGGTCAACGCGCTGCTCCATTGCGTTAGCCACTTGTCCAGCAATTGTAGCTGCGAGCGGCCAAGCTCCGCAGGGCGCGCATAGCAAGCCAGCAATGTTTTCATGTAGATGCTGCTGCAATTGCTGTGCTGGTACTTGATATTCAGCAGGTCGGCCACTTCAGCCGTTTGCAATCCGTATTGCTCGGAAAATGCATACAATTCATGCAATTGATGCCACAGCTTGGCGTCGAATTCATAGCCGGTGCGCAGATGCTCGAAAATCTCCAGCCCGCTATATAGCAGGCAGCGCTGGCACAGCAAGGCGCCATGTTTTTCAAGCTGCTTGTCTCCCGCGATGAAGGCCTGCAAGCAGCGTTGATACCCCAGCACCATGGCTTGCCAGAGTTGCACGATGGAAACGAATACCATGAGTTCGCTTTCATTCAGCGGTAGCGGTTTTGAGGACAATTTTTTTGCATAATCGTCCTGCACATAGCCGACAGTTTCCCGCAGCAGCTCCAGCGTGCTCAGCCGTTCCAGCCCGCGCATCGGGTAGCGGTTCAGCTCGTTGACCTGCGTGAGCAACAGGCTGTGCGCCAGTTGCAGGTTGGTCAGTTGCAGTTGCCCGAGCCATTGCGAGCAGCTTTCTGCATCCTTGAAGTGCGGGTTGGCGCGATCGTCTGTCGGCTCGAGCGGGAGTGTCAGCATGGCGGCCCCTACAGCAACACCCTTTCGATACCGCCGTTGTTTACCTTTTCCACATAGTCTGCCAGCCAATTTTTACCGAGCAGGCGCTGTGCCATTTCAATGACGATGTATTCGGATGTTGTGCCGATGTCTTCATCGTAGCGCGACAAGCCCTGATGGCAGGCGGGGCAGGAGGTGAGTACCTTGATTGCGCCGTCATAGCCATTTGCGCGCAACGCATCCGCGCCCTTGCGCAGTTCCTCTTCCTTGCGGAAACGCACCTGGGTCGCAATCTGCGGCAGCGATACGCCAAAGCTGCCGGCTTCGCCACAGCAGCGGTCATTGAGCGGCACGTCGATCCCCATCAATTCGCTGGCCACCTTGAGCGGCTGATGGGTTTTCATGGGCGAGTGGCAAGGGTCGTGGTACATGTAGCGCGCTTCTGCGGGGGTCTCCAGTTTTACGCCTTTCTCGAGCAGATATTCGTGAATGTCGAGCAGGCGGCAACCGGGGAAAATCTTGTCAAACTCATACTTCAGCAATTGATCCATGCAGGTGCCGCACGACACGATCACCGTCTTGATGTCGAGGTAATTCAGCGTATTGGCCACGCGATGGAACAGTACGCGATTGTCGGTGGTGATCTGGTTGGCGATGTCGCCTTGCCCGGCGGAATTCTGCGGGTAGCCGCAGCACAGGTAGCCGGGGGGCAGCACGGTAATCACACCGGTTTCATAGAGCATCGCCTGGGTCGCGAGGCCGATCTGGCTGAACAGCCGTTCCGAGCCGCAACCGGGAAAATAGAATACTGCTTCACTGTCTTCGCTCGATTTGCGGGGATCGCGAATAACCGGGACGATGTTCCTGTCTTCGATGTCGAGCAGCGCGCGCGAGGTTTTGCTGGGCAAGTTGCCAGGCATCGGTTTGTTGATGAGGTGGATGACCCGCGAACGGGACAAGGGGGAAATAAGCGGAGCGCCGCCGACCGTGGCGGGCGGGCGTCTGGTCTGGCTTTGCGGCAGGCCGAAACGCCGCGCGACGCGGTAGCCGAAACGCTGCGCCATGTAGCCCCATTCGATCATCGTCTTGCGCACGAACTTGATGGTGGAGGGGTCGGTGGCATTGAGGAACACACTCGAAGCCGACGACAGGGGGTTGAATTTCTTTTTGCCCTGCTTGCGCAATAAATTGCGCATGGCGACCGACACATCGCCGAAATCGATATTGACCGGGCAGGGTTTCAGGCATCGGTGGCAGACCGTGCAGTGGTCGGCGACATCGCCGAACTCGGTGAAATGCTGGACGGAAACGCCGCGCCGCGTCTGTTCCTCATACAGGAAGGCCTCGATCAGCAGCGAGGTAGCGAGTATCTTGTTGCGCGGCGAATACAATAGGTTGGCGCGCGGCACATGGGTGCTGCATACCGGTTTGCACTTGCCGCAGCGCAAGCAATCCTTGATCGAATCGGAGATTTCGCCCAACTCGCTTTTCTCCAGGATCAGGCTTTCCAGCTCCATCAGGTTGAAGCTGGGGGTGTAGGCTCGATCCAGATTGCTGCCCTTGAGCAGCTTGCCCCTGTTGAATCGGCCTTCAGGGTCGATGCGCTGTTTGTAGGCGGCGAACGGGGCGGTTTCGTGCGGCTCGAGGTAATCGAATTTGGTGATGCCGATGCCGTGTTCGCCGGAAATCACGCCGCCCATATCCTTGGCCAGCCGCATGATGCGATCCACCGCCGCGTAGGCCTGTTGCAGCATTTCGTAGTCGTCCGAATTCACAGGGATGTTGGTGTGCACGTTGCCGTCGCCCGCATGCATATGCAGCGCGACGAATACGCGGCTCTTCAGCACCTGTTGATGAATCGCATTGCACCGGTCGAGAACGGGCTGGTAAGTGCCACCGCTGAAAATCTGCCGCAGCGGTTCGCGCACCTCGCTTTTCCATGAAGCGCGGATGGTATGGTCTTGCAGGGCGTGAAATACTGAGCTGGTAGCTGGTAGCTGGTAGCTGGTAGCGAGGTGCGCGGTGGTTTGGCTACTGGCTACCAGCAACTCGCTACAAGCTGAATCAAGGTTGTCCCTCAGCCATTGCCAGCGCGACCGCACCTCGGCAAGCAACTGCTGCGCCGTTTGTGTGCGGTTGCCCAGCAGCTCGTCTTCTTCGGGCTGCGCGTCGTCTTGGTAATACAGCGGGAGGTCGCCTGCAAAAAATTCATCCAGCGCATCCAGCAGTTTGAGTTTGTTGTGCAGCGACAATTCGATGTTGATGCGTTCTATGCCGTCGCAGTAATCGCCCATGCGCGGCAGCGGGATGACCACATCCTCGTTGACCTTGAACGCGTTGGTGTGTTTTGCGATCGCGGCGGTGCGCGCGCGATCCAGCCAGAATTTTTTGCGCGCCTCGGCGGAAACTGCTATGAAGCCTTCGCCGTGGCGCAGGTTGGCGAGGCGTACGATTTCGGAAGAGGCGTGTGCAGCCGCGTCCGCGTCGTCGCTCACTACGTCGGCGATCAGCACCATCTTCGGGAAGGTGCCGTGTTTGGATTTCGTGGCATAGCCCACCGCCTTGAGATAGCGTTCGTCGAGGTGTTCGAGACCCGCCAGCAGCGCACCGGAGTGAGCGTCCATATAGGATTTGATTTCGATGATCGCGGGCACCGCCTCGCGCACCTGGCCGAAAAATTCCAGGCATACCGTGCGGGTGTGCGCATGGGCGTGGTGCAGGATGAAACGCGCCGAGGTGATGATGCCGTCGCAGCCCTCCTTCTGGATGCCGGGCAGGCCGGACAGGAATTTGTCGGTGACATCCTTGCCCAGCCCCGACTTGCGGAACGTGCTGCCGGGGATGTCCAGCATTTCTGGCGCGCCGCGACGTGTCGTACCGTTCGCCTCGAAGCGGCTGATGCGGAAGTTGGCTGCGGCGGCATCGTGGATCTTGCCAAGGTTGTGGTTCAACCGCTCTACTTCGATCCACAGTCCGTCCGGCGTGACTATGCGCCATCCAGCGAGGTTATCCAGCGCGGTTCCCCACAGCACCGCTTTTTTGCCGCCCGCGTTCATCGACACGTTTCCGCCGATACACGACGCGTCCGCCGAGGTCGGGTCGACCGCAAATACCAGATTATTGTTCTCTGCGGCCTCCATCACGCGCCGCGTCACCACGCCGGCGCCGCAATGGATGGTGGCATAAGGCTCGCTCAAACCGGGTAAAACCAGATGTTCCACGGCGGAGAGCGTATCCAGCTTTTCGGTATTGATGACCGCCGACAATTTATCCAGCGGCACCGCGCCGCCGGTATAGCCGGTGCCCCCGCCGCGCGGGACGATGGTCAGTTTGAGTTCGATGCAGGCGCGCACCAGCGCGGCGACTTCATCTTCGGTGTCGGGATGCAATACCACAAAGGGATATTCGACGCGCCAGTCGGTGGCATCGGTCACATGCGAGACGCGCGCCAGCCCGTCGAACTGTATGTTGTCGCGGCGCGTGATGCGCGACAGCACGCGCAAGGCGCGATCGCGCAGCTCCAGCGTTTGCTCGAATTCTTCGGCAAACTGGTTGACTGCGGCAATGGCCAGTTCGATCAGGCGCTTGACTTTAAGGTTGTCCTGGCGGCGCTTGTCGATTTCATTCAGGCGATGGCGCAGTGCGCCGACCAGGGCTTCGCGGCGCTCGCGGTTTGCGAGCAGGTCATCCTGCAAATACGGGTTGCGCATCACCACCCACATATCGCCCAGCACCTCGTAGAGCATTCGCGCCGAACGGCCCGTGCGGCGCTCCTCGCGTAAGGTGTTGATGATGTCCCAAGCTTCGTCGCCGAGAATGCGCAGGACGATCTCGCGGTCTGAAAACGAGGTGTAGTTGTAGGGGATTTCGCGCAAGCGTGCTGTCATGGTAATCCTTTTGCCAAGTGCATATTTTACCTGAATGCAGCGCGCCGCTCATGCGGATAAAATACCGGCTATATGATCCACACACCTGAAAACCCTACCGTGCGGGTGTTTTTTGCCCTGTGGCCGTCAGCCGCCGAACGCGAACAATTGGCCGCATGGCAGGCGCCGCTGAAACGCCTGTGCGGCGGGCGCGCGATGCGCGGGGAAACCCTGCACAACACGCTGATTTTTGTTGGCGACATCGAGGCATATGGTTTGGAGGTGCTTCAACGGGCGGCCCAGGAGGTCGGCGGCAAGGGCTTCGAGCTATGCTTCGATGAGGCGCGCTACTGGGGGCATAACCATATCGTGTACGCCGCGCCCCGCCATGTGCCGCAACAACTGGCACAGCTGGCCGATGATCTGGGGCAGCGCCTGGACGCGCATCGCTTCAAATTCGACCGGCGCGATTACCAGCCGCATGTCACGTTGTTGCGCAATGCGCACTGGAGCGATGCACCGCTGTCCACAATGCAGCCGGTATGCTGGAAAGTTGCAGATTTCGCGCTGGTGCAGTCCGTGCAGCACAACGGGCTGGCGGATTATCGGGTGCTGGCGCGTTTCCCTTTGGGCGCTGGTGGTGGATAATCGCCTCTACTGAAACTTTGCAAACGGGTGCTGGCGCATGCTCAATATTTTTACGCTTGAAAGCGGGCGGCTGATCAAGATAGGGACGGATGAGGTTGCGGCACGCAAACCGATCTGGGTGGATGCCATCGCGCCCGGCGAAGACGAGCGCGAATGGATCGCCAAGACTTTTGCCGTCACCCTTCCGCAGCCGGAGCACTTGCGCGACATCGAAGCCAGCGCGCGTTTTTACGAGGAAGACGAAGAGCTGCATGTGCGCTCGGATTTTCTGCTCGGCAAGGAAAGCGACTCGCGCAGCGTGCTGGTCGCCTTCGTGCTTTCCAATAATGTCCTGTTCAGCGTGCATGGTGAAGACCTGCCGGTATTCCAGCATTTCCGCCTGCACTCGCACGGCCAGCCGGACGTCGTCGCCGACAGCCTCGACGTACTGGTCGACCTGTATGGCTCGGATGTGGAATTTTCCGCCGATGCGCTGGAAGAAGCCTATGCCGACCTCGGCGAAATCAGCGGAACGGTCCTCAACAAGGCGCTCAGCGACAAACAGGCCGGCATCGTGCTGGCCGATATCGCGCACGCGGAACACCTGAACGGGCGCATCCGCCGCAACCTGATGGATACGCGCCGCGCGATTTCGTTCCTGATGCGCAGCAAGCTCTTGGCGCCGGAGCAGATGGAGGAGGCGCGCCAGATCATGCAGGACATCGATTCGCTGGACGGGCATACCGCCTTCCTGTTCGACAAGATCAACTTCCTGATGAATGCCACCGTCGGTTTCATCAACATCAACCAGAACAAGATCGTGCGCCTGTTCTCGGTGGCTGCGGTGGCGCTGCTGCCCCCCACGCTGATTGCTTCCATCTACGGGATGAATTTCAGGCATATCCCGGAGCTGGAATGGTTCTATGGCTACCCGCTGGCCCTGCTGCTGATGGTCACTTCCACCGCCGTGCCGTTATGGATATTCCACCGCAAGGGTTGGTTGAAATAAGAGCGCCTTTTAGCCCGATAGAGATTGCATTCGCGATGACCATCAAAGGGGTATTTGTCCACGAAAAACACGAAAGGCGCGAAATAAAACAAGAAGTTGCCTTAGCTTGGCAACTCACACATGGTGTGTCGATTTGCAGCATGTAGTCTTTTGAATTTTTTCGTATTTTTCGTGCTTTTCGTGGACAACTGCTTTTTCTAGGGTGATAGAATCCAACCCATGCTCAACGAACGCGCCCAAATCCTGCTCAAGACACTGGTAGAACGCTACATCAGCGACGGCCAGCCGGTCGGCTCGCGCGCCTTGCTACAGTATTCCGGCCTCGAAGTCAGCTCGGCGACGATCCGCAACGTGATGGCCGACCTCGAAGACATCGGGCTGGTCAGTAGCCCGCATACCTCGGCGGGACGTGTCCCGACCGGCATGGCGTACCGGCTGTTCATCGACACCATGCTGGTCACCAAGCCGCTGGACAGCGCGCGCGTGCAGCAAATGGAAAACCAGTTGCAGCCCGACAATCCGTCGCGGCTGATCACGCAAGCCTCGAACATACTTTCCGAGCTGACCCAGTTTGCTGGCGTAGTCGCCACGGCAAGGCGCAACTCCATCACGGTTCGCCAGATCGAATTCCTACGCCTCGGCGAGAAGCGCGTGCTGCTCATCATCGTGATGCCGGACGGCGAAGTGGAAAACCGCGTGCTGCTGATGGAGCGCGATTACACCCAGTCGCAGCTCACCGAAGCGGGCAACTTCCTCAACCAGCATTACATCGGCTGCAGCTTCTCGCAGATCCGCGACCGGCTGCGCGGGGAATTGCAGCAACTGCATCAGGACATGAGCGCGCTGATGGCGGCGGCGCTAGCGGCAGGCGATGCGGCGCAGTCAAAGCAATCCGAGGACTACGTCATCAGCGGCGAACACAACCTGCTACATGTCGAAGAACTGTCCACCGACATGAACCGCCTGCGCAGGCTGTTCAACCTGTTTGAGAAAAAAACCGAGCTGCTGCACCTGCTCGACGCCAGCCGCAGGGGGCAGGGCATTCACATCTTCGTCGGCGCCGAATCCGGGCTGGCCTCGCTGGACGAGTGCAGCGTGATCACCGCGCCCTACTCCGCCGACGGCAAGGTGATCGGCACGCTCGCCGTGGTCGGTCCGAAACGCATGGATTATGAGAGAGTCATTCCCATCGTGGATATTACGGCGCGGTTGCTGGGCAATGCGCTTTCGCAGCACTGAAGCTTTCAAGATCAAAGGCACTGTCCACGAAAAACACGAAAGGCACGAAATGTTGGATGGTGGAATCTTGTACAGGGAGGAGTGCTACCAGATACAGGGAGCCGTGTTTGAGGTGTACCGGGAAATGGGTTGCGGTTTTCTGGAGGCTGTCTATCAGGAGTGCCTGGGAAAGGAATTTTCAAAACGTGGAATTCCATTTGTAGCGCACCAGGAACAAAGGCTTCTCTACAAGGGCGAGCCGTTGCTGCAAACCTATATTCCCGACTTTATTTGCCATGAATCCATTATTATCGAACTTAAAGCTCTAGCGGCCACAACGGGAGAACACAAGGC
>JBAQCT010000103.1:0-1526 GCA_049294375.1 Gallionella sp.
GACGAAATTGGCCGCGTTGCGGGCCCGCTTGCGGCAGGAAATGCGGGCGGGGCCGCTGATGGATGAACCCGCCTTCGCGCGCAAGGCGGAGGAGGCGTATCGGGCCATGTTCGATCAATGGGCAAAGAATACCCAAGCGGACTCTTGACGCTTGCATTCGCATCGCCTTTCCAGTAACTTGCCTGCCTCGCTGGGGGTCTTCGCCGGTATCTGAACCGTGCGGAGTGAGATACACCCTTTGAACCTGCGCGGGTAATGCCGCAAAGGGAAGCATCCCCGTGGTGCTTCCTATATTCTGGAGCACACCGAATGAACGCCAATCCCAAATTTACCGCGCAGAAGTCTATTGCGCCCTTATTCAGCGCAGACTCTGCGCATGTCGATGCGGCGGCAATCGAGCCGTTGCCTAATTCGCGCAAGGTGTATGTCGAGGGTAGCAGACCCGACATCCGCGTGCCGATGCGCGAAATCTCGCAGGCCGACACGCCTGCCGGCATGGGTGCTGAGAAGAATCCGCCGATCTACGTGTACGACTGCTCCGGCCCCTATACCGACCCGGCGGTGAAAATCGACATCCGCTCCGGCCTTGCCGCGCTGCGCGAAGGCTGGATCAGCGAACGCGGCGACACCGAAACGCTGGACAAGCTGTCTTCCGCCTACGGCCAGCAGCGCCTGAACGATCCCGAACTGGCGGAGCTGCGCTTCAACCTGCAGCGCGCGCCGCGCCGCGCCAAGCCCGGCAAAAACGTCACGCAGATGCACTACGCGCGCCAGGGCATCATCACGCCCGAGATGGAATATATCGCGATCCGCGAGAATCAGCGCCGCGAGGGACTTTCGGAGATGCTGTTGCAACAGCATCCCGGCGAAAACTTTGGCGTAGCCATGCCCAAGCAAATCACGCCGGAATTTGTGCGCAGCGAAGTGGCCGCAGGCCGCGCCATCATCCCCGCCAACATCAACCACCCCGAAGTCGAGCCGATGATTATCGGGCGCAACTTTCTGGTGAAGATCAACGCCAACATCGGCAACTCGGCGCTGGGTTCGAGCATCCAGGAAGAAGTGGAGAAGATGACCTGGTCGATCCGCTGGGGCGGCGATACGGTGATGGATCTGTCCACCGGCAAGCACATCCACGAGACGCGCGAATGGATCATCCGCAATTCGCCGGTACCGATCGGAACCGTGCCGATCTATCAGGCACTGGAAAAAGTGAACGGCAAGGCCGAAGACCTGACCTGGGAAATTTTCCGCGACACGCTGATCGAGCAAGCCGAGCAGGGCGTGGACTATTTCACCATCCATTCCGGCGTGCTGTTGCGCTACGTGCCGCTGACCGCGAAGCGCATGACCGGGATAGTTTCTCGCGGCGGTTCGATCATGGCGAAATGGTGCCTCGCGCATCACAAGGAAAATTTCCTCGCCACGCATTTCGAAGACATCTGCGAAATCATGAAGGCCTACGACGTGGGCTTCAGCCTCGGCGACGGCCTGCGCCCCGGCTCGATCTACGACGCCAACGACGA
>JBAQCT010000104.1:0-4844 GCA_049294375.1 Gallionella sp.
CCCGCATGCCGTTGACCGCCTGGAGCGCCCCATCCACCAGCGCGATCGTCCGGTTGGCCGCATCCACGCTGCCGACATCGACCTGGCTGGTCTTTTGCAGCGACGATGAAACTGCCGTTGCGGTAAAAAAATCCGTACTATTGGGCGTGGTCACACCAAACGATTTGTCTGAATCCAGATTCAGTTGCCCAGAAACAATGGCGGTTCCAGTCGAGAGGGAAGAATTTCCTATAATCGAATTACCGGTAACCCTGGCGATGGTGATGTTCTCGCCGGAAGAGTTCAGCAGGGTGATTCCCGTCCCCGCCGAATTGACCTTCGCGGTTACACCGGTCTGTGCACTTTTATCGTTGATTGCGTTCACCCCACTCGCGAGGCCGTCCGAACTAATCGCTCCGGTACTGAAGTTGATGCTGACCGCCGTGGTATTGTTTGACACGATCGTGAACGAGTAGGTGGCGCTCGCCGACATACCGGTCATGTCAGCTTCAGTTTTTGCGGTAGCGGTCACACCCGTGCTGGCCACATTGTTATTGACCTGCTGGGCTACCGATTTGGCGGAGGCACCCGCGATATATGTAATAGCGGCTGTACCGAGCGCCCCGTTAATGGTTACAGTGCCACCGGCAACACGGTTGGCTGATGAACCCGTCGTTTGCAGCGTAGACAGCGTGCTGCCAGCCATCAGGTCTGCGGATGTGGCACCGGCAGTCCCTGCCGTTACGGCGCCCATGCGGTGGTTGCCGTATTGATCCGTGCGGAAATTGGTGGTCGACACCGTGATCACTTCGCCGGCATTCGCGCCGACTTGGTAAGTATTCGAATTCGAGCCATCCAGCAGCTTCTGTCCGTTGAAAGAGGTGGTCGCGGCGATACGGTCGAGTTCTGCGGCCAACTGCGCGACTTCGTTGTTCAGCGCGGCGCGGTCGGCGGCGGAGTTGGTGGCGTTGACCGATTGCACGGCCAGCTCGCGTATTCGCTGGAGAATGGTGCCTGCCGAACCCAGCGCGCCTTCGCCGGTCTGCGCCAGCGAAATGCCGTCATTGGCGTTGCGCGCCGCCTGGTCGATACCGCGGATCTGCGCGGTGAAACGCTCGGAAATAGCCAAGCCTGCCGCATCGTCCTTGGCGCTGTTGATCCGCAAGCCCGAGGACAGGCGCTGCAGGGATATCGCCAATTCCATGCTGGAAGAGGTAAGGTTGCGCTGAGCGTTCAGGGACGGAATATTGGTGAGAATTTGTGCCGACATGTGTATCTCCTGCTACTTGGTCAATTTGGCAAAACGCCTAATTACACCTTTTCAATCATGGCGATAGAATATTACCCACAACACCCCCATCGCAAAAACCATGTGCCTTGCTGATTTGCTTCTGGAATGCCTTGTTCCTATTACAAACCAAATGGAATCGCCGAAAAACTACTGTAGCGCAAACTTGCCGCCTACTATTTATCCCGGGCGATTATCTGATACCACAGAACTTGTGATGTGCTGAATAGCTGGAAAGTATTCCCTTATTTCGTTCTTTGACACCCAACCATGCGCAATGAATCGGCAAGAAGAGGCATGCTGCTTTGGGCAGAAATTACCCATCAGGCATTCAGCAAACAAAAAATCAAAGGGATGTGGGTTGAGTTTTACCCCGGCATGTCTGCCATGAATCTGTCGAGGTGTTTTATCTGAAGCCCGAATTTAACTGGCTGCTGTAGGAGTAGGAGCTCGATTCATCGAGCGATTAGCCAGGCAGCACTCGCGCGATAAATCGCGCTCCTATAGGGGGCAACTGCGGTTTTTAGGATTATTTAAGATGAGGCGCGTGCTATACGAACCTCATTGAGGTAAGAACCGTGCTTGCTATTTCGTTTGGCTGGACAGCGCGGCCAGTTGCTGCGTAAGGTAGCTACTGGTCTGGCTCATGCTGGCCATCGTGACGTCCAGCGCAGTAAACTGTCTGCGATATTGGGCTTCAATATTGGCCAACCGGCGGTTGAGCACATCCCGCTGGTTGCTGATATCCTCGATACTCCGGTTGGTTCCTTCCGTCACTGCCGCAATAGCTCCGCCGCTACCGAGAAAGCTGGTTATCAGCTTATCCAGCTGGTAAGCATATCCCTGCGAAAAACTCACCGTTCCGCGGCTCACGCCTACACCTGCAGCTCCCCCTGTAATCAGCAATTTCAATCCTTCCGCATTGCCCGCTGCACCGGTAAGATTCTGGCCGGATCCAGTACCTGAAGCTCCATCCAACGTGCCTGCCACATCCAGGCCAACGGTACTGGTTGGTGTTGCACCCAGCAAATTGGTCGCGCCGATTCCACCAACGCTGACACTTGATGTAACACCGTAACGGTTAGAGGTCAACGTCATGGTGCCGCCCGTCTGGGTAACCGCGACCGAAATCCCCAAACTCGACAATGCAGATGCACCGTTGATTCTGGCCTGCACTTCAGCCGCCAATGCCGCGTAAGAAGCATAAGGTGCTCCTGCCGCCAAGGTAACTGTTGCCGCCACCCCATCTATCATCACGCTCAAGGTATCGTTAGTTCCATCAATAGTGAGCCCGGCAGCAGCAGATCCGACCAGCTTACCTTGAGTGGATAGCTGATTGACTTCAAGTGAAAAAGTCCCGGGCTTGGTGTTGGATGTCGAACTCACGTAACTCACGAGACTGTCGGAAGCCTTGCCAGTCGCAGAAAACAAGGCAGCAACATCCACCGGGTTCGCCGAAAGCGCAGTTTGCAACTTGCTGGAATCGAGTGCCAATGTACCATCTTTCTGAAAAGTAATACCGACCTGCGAAAGGGTGGTGTAAGCGAAGTTGCCGGTCAAGGCGCGCCCCGTCAACGCCCGTATCTGGCTCTGGATGGTGCGCACCGATGCGTCTCCCTGAAGAATGCCTGCCTTTCTGGTTGCCGGATCGTATGACGACGAATCCTTGAGCGTTTTGGCAAGATCGTTATAGCCTTTCACAAACGCATCGACTGCCGAAGTTACGCCTGAATTGTCTTGTGCGACAGAAATCGTGCTGGTTCCGATCTTGAGCGCGCTCAGGGTCACGCCCGTGATCACATCCGTCAACGTATTGTTCGTCTTGCTCACAAATACGCCGTTGACCGTCATTTCGGTATTCTGCGCGACCAACGTCTGTTGCAAATTCTGTGTAGTGCCTACCACACCAGTCGGATCATGGGAAAGCAGCGCCGTGACCGCCGCATCGCCGCCTGCGTCCACAGTGATCTTGATACTATTACTCACGCCCGCATTATCGGAAGACAGCACCAGACGATAAGGTGAAGCGCCACCATCGTTGACGATGGAAGCCGTAACACCGATTTTCGCGGTATTGATGGCATCGCGGATGCCGGTCAAGGAATTACTGGTTGCATCAATGGTTACTGTTTTGACGCCATTACCATTACTGGTAAATGTTGCGGCGCTATAGGTTCCGCCAGTGCCTGTTGCAGGAACGTAGGGGGCGAGGGTTCCACTGGTCGTACCGAAATCAAAATTCAGCGTAGTTGTTCCACCCAAGCCAATCGCCGCCGACGTGCTGGTTTGGCCTGCGGCCACCAGCTTCTGCGACTGCGCTATCTTGCTGATGTCCAGCGCGTAACTGCCTGCCACGGCGATGCTCGATGCCGAAGCCGATGCAACGGTAGCATCGCTGGAAGACGCTTTCAACGACTGAAACTTCGCCGGGTCATTCAACCCCGATAGCGAGCTTTGAAACGACGACAGCGCGCCGCTCAAAGTGCCATAAGCGGACAGCTTGGCCTGATAGGCGGCCTCCTTCGTATCGAGGGCTTTAAGCGGCTGAGACTCGACGGCCATCAACTTGGCGACGATGCCGTTGATGTCGAGTCCTGAACCGATGCCCGGTGAAGAAATTGTCATGATTTGCTCCTAAAATAACCGGCCTGAGCTGGGTGAGCTGAAACCAAATACAAGTTGCGCTACGCTCGATACAGCAAACATATTCATTAGCCCAAAGCACAATAGGGCGCACGCAACATGCACCCTATTACCGCCATTTGTTAATGATACCGGCTACCCGGCGCTATCGGTGCATTTTACGCTTTTATCCTGATCAGCAAACCCTGGAACTTGTCCAGCGCCTCTGCAATCGCCAGCATCTCCTTCGACGGCATCTGGCGAATCACCTCTTTCGTCTGCGTATCGATCACCTTCACATTGGTCTTGTTGTTCTCATCCACGCTAAACTGGATATTGCTGTCGAACTGTTTCAAGGCCTTGTTTATTTGCTCGGCTGCCCTTTTGGCGATAGCGGAATCCACCACATCCCCAACAGATTTAGCCGCCTTTGCTGGCAGTTCCACCGGTGCCGCCCGCTTTTGCGGTTTGATGTCGACCAGCGGGGCAGCTTGCCCGGCATTGCCGGCTGACACGCTTGCCGAATTAATATTAACTTGAGAGATCATGATCTCATCCTCCTTGCTTCAATGACCCCGGGCAGTTGCCCGCCCGGGGTCGATTGAGTAGCGAACTTTCCCGGTTTACCTCAATAGCGTCAGTACGCTGTTAGGCAAGGCGTTAGCCTGCGCCAGCATCGCCGTACCCGCCTGCTGCAATATCTGGTTGCGGGTGAGGTTGGCGGTTTCCAGCGCGAAATCCGCATCGCGTATGCGCGAGCGCGAGGCCGACAGGTTCTCGGACGCCGTCTTCAGGTTCGCGACCGTCAACTCGAAGCGGGATTGCACCGCGCCGTATTTCGCCCGCATGCCGTTGACCGCCTGGAGCGCCCCATCCACCAGCGCGATCGTCCGGTTGGCCGCATCCACGCTGCCGACATCGACCTGGCTGGTCTTTTGCAGCGACGATGAAACTG
>JBAQCT010000105.1:0-13975 GCA_049294375.1 Gallionella sp.
CGGAAATCCTCGGCAAGATCAACGGCGCGGTGGGCAACTACAACGCGCATCTGGCCGCCTATCCGGGCGTGGACTGGGAAGCCTTTGCGAAAAAATTCGTCGAGGCGCGTGGCATTGCCTTCAACCCCTACACCATCCAGATCGAGCCGCACGATTGCATGGCGGAGTTGTTCGACGCCTATGCGCGCATCAACACCATCCTGATCGACTTGAACCGCGACATCTGGGGCTACATCTCGCTCGGCTATTTCAAGCAGAAAGTGGTCAAGGGCGAAGTCGGCTCTTCCACGATGCCGCACAAAGTGAACCCGATAGACTTCGAGAATTCGGAAGGCAACCTCGGTCTGGCGAACGCGCTGCTGAAACACCTGTCCGAGAAACTGCCGGTATCGCGCTGGCAGCGCGACCTTACCGATTCCACCGTATTGCGCAACATGGGCGTGGCGCTCGGCTACACGCTGCTCGCCTACGAATCCTGTTTGAAGGGGCTGAATAAGCTGGAGGCCAACCCGCAGCGCATCGCGGAAGACCTGGGCAACAGTTGGGAGGTCATGGCCGAACCGATCCAGACCGTGATGCGCCGCTACGGCATCGAAAACGCCTACGACAAGCTCAAGGAACTGACGCGCGGCCAGAGCGGCATCAATCGGGCCTCGCTTCAGGCCTTCATCGCAACGCTGGAAATCCCTGAAGCGGAAAAACAGCGCCTGCTGCAACTCAGCCCGGACACCTATACCGGCAAGGCGGCGGAACTGGCGAAGCGCATTTAATCTATTCGGGTTGAATTCCCCGTCACTTGCGGCACAGTGTTTTTCGTAGGGTGGATTAAGCGCCAGCCCTCACCCCAACCCTCTCCCGAAGGGAGAGGGAGCGATCGCCCTTTCCCCCTCCGGGGGAAAGTTGGATAGGGGGCAGCGCGAATCCACCGAAACAAGCGGTGGATACACGCCTCCGGCGCTTTATCCACCCTACCCATACCCCCTACTTGCGGCGGGGTGGTTCATTGAACCGGAAGCATTTGCCAGCAAACATCAATTTTCGGCAGAGAAATTCCAAGATATTCATGTTATTATTGCAAGGTTTTAAGTATTCTGGAGCGCCTGAATTCAGGCTATGGGTGCTGCAAACGCGTATTTAATGTCGGGAAAGTCTATTTATCTTCATGGAGGGTAGTCATGTCAGGTAGTTTGTGGTTTACGCTGTTATGTGCCGGTGCGGCAATCTTGTATGGAATTATTTCGATTCAATGGATACTGGGCAAGTCTACCGGTAATGACCGCATGCGCGAAATTGCTGCGGCAATACAGGAAGGCGCATCGGCCTACCTGAACAAGCAATACACCACCATCGCCATTGCGGGTGCCGTGCTGGCCGTGCTGATCGGCATTTTCCTCGACGGCAAAACCGCAGTCGGTTTCGTTATCGGGGCTGTGCTTTCAGGCGCCACAGGCTTCATCGGCATGAACGTATCGGTGCGCGCCAACGTGCGTACCGCCGAAGCGGCACGCAGCGGAATTTCTGCGGCGCTCGACGTCGCCTTCCGTGGCGGCGCCATCACCGGCATGCTGGTGGTTGGCTTGGGGCTGCTCGGCGTTACCGGCTACTACATCGTACTGAAAATGATGGCCGGAGCGGGCGCAGACACCCACTCCATCATCCAGCCGCTGGTCGGCTTCGCTTTTGGCGGATCGCTGATTTCCATCTTCGCGCGTCTTGGCGGCGGCATTTTCACCAAGGGCGCTGACGTCGGCGCCGACCTGGTGGGCAAGGTCGAAGCCGGTATTCCCGAAGATGACCCGCGCAACCCTGCGGTCATCGCAGACAACGTCGGCGATAACGTCGGCGACTGCGCGGGCATGGCTGCCGACCTGTTCGAAACTTATGCGGTGACCATCATCGCCACCATGCTGCTCGGCGCGCTGATGCTTCCGAGCATCGGCGAGAACGCGGTCATCTATCCGCTGGTGTTGGGCGGCGCTTCCATCATCGCTTCCATCATCGGCTGCTTCTTCGTCAAGGCAAATGAAGGCGGCAAGATCATGAATGCGCTGTACCGCGGCCTAGCCGTTGCCGGCGTGTTGGCATTGATCGTTTTCTACCCGATTACCACCTGGTTGCTCGGCAACAGCGTGACGCTGGCCGATGGCTCATCCATCACCAGCTTGGCGATTTATGGTTCGGCAATCGTCGGTCTGGTGCTGACCGCACTGCTGGTCTGGATCACCGAGTACTACACCGGCACCGACTTCGCGCCGGTGAAGCACGTCGCCGCAGCCTCGCAAACCGGGCATGCCACCAACATCATCGCCGGTATCGGCATCTCGATGAAAGCCACCGCATGGCCGGTACTGTCGGTGTGTCTCAGCATCATCATCGCGTACAAACTCGCAGGGCTGTACGGCATCGCCATCGCCGCAACTTCGATGCTCTCGATGGCCGGCATCATCGTCGCGCTCGACGCTTACGGCCCGATCACCGACAACGCGGGCGGTATCGCCGAAATGTCGGATCTGCCGGACAGCGTGCGCGCCGTCACCGACCCGCTCGACGCGGTGGGCAACACCACCAAAGCCGTGACCAAAGGCTACGCCATCGGTTCAGCCGGTTTGGCCGCGCTGGTGCTGTTCGCCGACTACACCCACGCGCTGGAATCGGTAGGCAAACACATCACCTTCGATCTTTCCAACCACATGGTGATCGTCGGCCTGTTCATTGGCGGGCTGATACCGTACCTGTTCGGCGCGATGGCGATGGAAGCGGTAGGGCGTGCAGCGGGTTCGGTCGTGGTGGAAGTGCGCCGCCAGTTCAAGGAAATCCCTGGGATCATGGAAGGCACGGCCAAGCCGGACTATTCGCGCGCAGTCGGCATGCTGACCACCGCCGCGATCAAGGAAATGGTTATCCCTTCGCTGTTGCCCGTGCTGGTGCCGGTGCTGGTCGGCCTGATTCTCGGCCCACAGGCGCTGGGCGGATTGCTGATGGGTACCATTATCACCGGCCTGTTCGTCGCGATCTCGATGACCACAGGTGGTGGCGCATGGGATAACGCCAAGAAATACATCGAAGACGGCCACTACGGCGGCAAAGGCTCGGACGCGCACAAAGCGGCCGTCACCGGCGACACCGTCGGCGATCCCTACAAGGACACCGCCGGCCCTGCCGTGAACCCGCTGATCAAGATCATCAACATCGTCGCGCTGATGATCGTGCCGCTGCTGTAAACCGCAGCGAATCACCAGACAAGAACAGGGCGGAATTTCCGCCCTGTTTTTTTGTGCTCGCAATAACATATGTTATTGGCCAGTATAGAAAGCTGGCTGATTATTTTCGCATTACAAAAATAAAGCGCTGGCTATAATGCTCTTTATTGACACACGGGAGAGCAAAGTGAGGTCGGTAAGAATTATCTTGATGGCACTGGCATTCATCTCGCTCCATGCCTATGCCAAAGATAGCCACGCCGCCAGCCAGATGAGTGATGCGGCGGGCGAGCAGCGCATCGCGCTGGTGATCGGCAACGGGGACTACAAGACTGCGCCCCTGCGCAATCCGCCCAACGATGCCCGCCTGATGGCGCGCACGCTTCGCGGCCTCGGCTTCGACGTGATCGAACGCATCGATGCGGATCAGAAAACCATGCGCCGCGCCATCGTGGAATTCGCTTCGCGGTTGCAGAAGCTGGGCGGCGATGGCGTAGGCCTCGTATTTTATGCGGGGCATGGCGTCCAGTCCGGGGGCCGGAATTACCTGATTCCAACCGGGGTGCAGATCGAATCGGAGCCCGAGCTTCGCATCGAGGCGGTGAGCGCGGGCGAGCTTCTCGAGGCGATGGAGGGCGCGCGGACGCGCCTGAATTTCGTCTTTCTCGACGCCTGTCGTGACAATCCTTATGCGCGCAGTTTCCGCTCGGCGACAAGGGGGCTGGCGCGGCTCGATGCGCCGCGCGGAACGCTGATTTCATATGCCACACGTCCCGGCGATGTTGCGGCTGACGGTACTGGGAGCAACAGTCCGTATTCCAAGGCGCTGGCAACCGCGATGACAACGCCGGGGCTTCCTGTGACGGAATTGTTCATTCGGGTGCGAAACGAGGTCATTGCAGCGACCGGCGAAAAGCAGACGCCGTGGGAGGAGGGCGGGCTCACATCCCAGTTTTATTTTGCCGGGCGCGCGCCCGATGCTACGCCCGTAATTTCTGCATCGCAGGCTGATATGGCAGCCGGGGAAATGCGCCCGCGCGCGGCAGAAGATCAAGCCTTGAGGCTTGCGCTGGAGGAAGCGCGCAACAAACTGGAGAACCGCAGGCGCTACGAACAGTTGCTCGCCGAGGGTGACGCGAGCCTGAAGGCATTCGACAAGAAAGCGGCGCTCGCCAAATACGGTGCTGCGCTGGAGCTGGATCCGGAATCGCCGGAGCTTGCAGCGCGCATGGAGCGGGCGCGTACGCTCGTGAACGCGGGGGATGCGTTCAGCGACCCGATGAAAGATGGCACAACCGGCCCCGAGATGGTCGTGCTGCCTGCGGGAAAATTCCAGATGGGCGATGTGAAAGGTATTGCCGATAGCTATGCGCAGGCAAGCGTGCCGGTGCATGAGGTCACGTTCAGGAAACCTTTCGCGATCGGGAAATACGAGATCACCTTTGAAGAGTTCGATAAATTCTCCCGTGCGACCGGACGTCCGCTTTTACCGGATCATGGTTGGGGGCGCGCCCGCCGTCCGGCGACGAAAATCATCTGGAGCGATGCCATGGCCTATGTGCAATGGTTGAGCGAACAGACCGGCAAGCGTTATCGCATCCCGACGGAGACCGAGTGGGAATATGCTGCGCGCGCAGGCACCCGCACCAACTATTGGTGGGGCGATCAGCCTAGCCATGAGTATGCCAATTACGGCAATGGGCAGCCCGGATGGTTTCCTTCAGGTGTGGTGTCGGGTAAAGATCAGTGGATGTACACCGCGCCGGTAGGCCAGTTTCCGCCCAACCCGTTCGGATTATTCGATATGCAGGGGAATATATGGGAGTGGGTGGCGGACTGTTGGCACGACTCCTACGCCGGGGCACCGGCAGACGGCACGGCGCACGGCGGTGCGGAATGCGGGAACCGGGTCATGCGCGGCGGCTCGTGGGGCTACAATCCGGACTTCATGCGGGCGGATACGCGAGTCAAGGTGTTCTGGGGTGTATTGTCGTTTCTCTACTACGGCATCCGCGTCGCGCGCGATATCGAGTAAAGGGAGCCTTTCACCTAAAAACGGCAATTTATCCACGAAGACACGAAAGGCACGAAATAAAAAATAAGTTGCATCGACTTGGCAACTCACCCATCGGGTGCTCACTGGCAGCATGGAGTCCTTTGAATTTTTCGTGTTTTTCGTGACTTTCGTGGACAACTGCTTTTTCTAGGTTTAAATATCACCCGGCCTTGTTGTGGTGGATACTTGCTTCAGTATTTCCTTCTTTATGATCGCTATTCGCGCAGGATCGCCAGCGGCGGCAGCGTAGTCAATCGGCGCGTACCCAGCCACCCCGCCAGCACTACCACCAGCACCCCGCCCAGCCCGCCGATCGGCCAGATGATGACGCTCGCGTGATACGGGATTTCCAGCACGAAGCGCGCCAGCACCCAGCCGAACAACACCGCGCCGGCGGAGGCCAGCAGGCCGCTCAGCAATCCCAATGCGGCGAATTCGGACAGATGCGAACGGCGGAGGTAGCGGCTGTCCGCGCCCAGCGTGCGCAGGATCGCAGCCTCGTTGATGCGCTCGTCCTGCGTGGCCAGCAGCGCGGCATACAGCACCGCCAAGCCGCTCAACAGGGTGAACAGAAACAACACGCCGACGGTCTGCGCGATCTGCTCCATGATGCCGCGCACCTGGTCGATCATCGCGCCGGTGTCGATCATCAGCAGATTCGGAAACTCGCGCACCAATTGGTCTCCCGTGCGCACCTTATCCGGCGGCAGGTGAAAACTGGTGAGATAGCTCACCGGATAATCCCTGAGCAATTCGGGCGTGGCGATCACGAAAAAATTCACCTTCATCGAATCCCATTGCACCTTGCGCAGGTTGGAAACGCGCGCGGTGAAGCGGCTACCGGCCACATCATAGGTGAGCTCGTCGCCGAGACGGATGCCGAGCCGCTCGGCGATACCCTCTTCGACCGAAAGCTCCCCTGACTGACGCCCCCCTGACAAGGGGGGTATGGGGGGGTTGGGTGCCCACCAGCTGCCGCTCACCAATTCGTTCCACTCCGGCATTTTTTCGGCATAGGAAAGATTGAACTCGCGCTCCACCAACTCGCGTGCGTGCGGATCGGCATAGCTGTCGCCGTCGATGGGCGCGGTGTTGATGGAGACCAATCGCCCGCGCACCATCGGCAGCAACTGCGGCTGCGGCACGGACTGGCGCGCGAAAAAATCCAGCACCGCCTGTTGCTGATCCGGCTGGATATTTACGACGAAGCGATTCGGCGTGTCCGGCGGCAGCTTGCCCTGCCAGCTTTGCAGCAGGTCGCCGCGCACCAGCGTCAGCAGCAGCAACGCCATGCCGCCCAGCCCGAGCGCGACCACTTGCAGCGCGGAGTCGCGCCCGTGCCGCGCCAGGTTGTTGAACGCATGCCGCAACTGCGCCGGAAAGCTGAAAGAGTAGCGCGCCAGCCCGCGCAGCAGCAACCAAGCCAGCAGGCCGAAGCACAGTAGTCCCGCGAACAGTCCGCCCAGCATCGTGAATCCCAGTTTGATCGAGCCGGAATGCCACAGGAACAACCCCGCCAGTACCAGCACGGCGAGGCCATAAGCCAGCACGGCGTTCGCCTGCGGTGCGCCCAGCTCGCGGCGCAGCACGCGCAGCGGCGATACCCTGCGTAATTGCAGCAACGGCAGGAAGGCGAAGCCGAACAGCAGCGCGAAGCCGCTGGCCGCGCTCTTGATTGCGGGCAACACGGAAGGCTGCGGCAATTCCGTTTCGCGCATTGATTCGATGAACCCGACCAGTACCGCCTGCGTGACATAGCCCAGCAGACAGCCGAACAGCATCGCGACCGCACCGAGCAGCAGGAACTGGTATAGAAACAGGCGCAGCACCTGCCCCTGCTGTGCGCCGAGACAGCGCAGCATCGCGCAGGTATCCAGGTGACGCAGCACGAAACGCCGCGCCGCCAGCGCCATCGCCGCGCCCGCGAGGATCGCCGCCGTCAGCGCGGCAAGCCCGAGGAAATGCTCGGCGCGCTCCAGCGCGGTGCGGATTTCGGGACGCGCATCGCGCACATCCTCCAGCTTCTCGCCGTTCGCCAGCTTCGGCTTCAGCTCATCGCGCAACGCCTCGATCCGCCGCACCTCGCCCGCGACCATCAGGCGGTAAACGATGCGGCTGCCTTCCTGCAGCAGACCCGTTGCAGCAAGATCGTCGCCATTCATCAGCACGCGCGGCGCGATGCTGTAGAAACCGACCGCGCGGTCGATGTCGCGCACGATGCGCGCCGCCACCGTGAAGCTCTGCGTGCCGATGCCGATCTCGTCGCCGATGCGCACGTCGAGTCGGCGCAACAGCCGCCCATCCACCCACACCGTGCCGCGCAGGGGAATGCCACCATTCACCCCCTCTCCCCTTGCGGGAGAGGGCTGGGGAGAGGGGGTAACCTTGGAACTTTCACCCTCTCCCCCACCCTCCCCCATCGAGGGGGAGGGAGTAAAGCCGCTGCGCGCATTTGCCCTGCTGCCCTCGTCAATCTCGATCCTGCCACGCAACGGGTAGCCCGCCCCGACCGCCTGAATCTCGGAGAGCAACGTCTGCTCACCATGCGCCACCATGCTCAGAAACGCGCGGCTCTCCACCGTCCGCAAACCGCGCGCCTCGGCCATGCCACGATAGGCGGGCGGCAGCGGGCGTGCCGAAACGACGCGCAAATCTGCCCCGATCAGGCTGGTCGCCTCCTGCTGCAACGCCAGCCGCACGCGGTCGGCGAACAACCCCACGGTCGCAAGACTGCCCACCGCCAGCACCAGCGCCAGCAGCAGCACGCGCCACTCCCCAGCGCGCCAGTCGCGGCGCAGGAGGTTGAGGGAGAGGCGCAATAAATTCATACTTCTTCCCCTCTCCCGTTTACGGGAGAGGGGCCAGGGGAGAGGGTCTGTGAGCCAGAATCAAAAAATTGCCGTATCCGCTCCAGCACCCCCTCCATTTCATTCATCAACTCGTTATTCCAGAAACGTAGCACCGTATAGCCTTCGCTTCTTAACCACGAATCGCGTACATGGTCATATCCGATATTTTCGGAATGCTGCCCGCCATCCAGTTCAATAATCAATTTTTCTTCCAGACAAACAAAGTCCACCACGTAACGCCCCATCGGTTTTTGCCGTTTGAATTTTCTTCCCAGGAAACGATGCGCGCGCAAGTGATACCAGAGCTTATGCTCCGCATCGGTCAGGTTGCGGCGTAATGTTTTTGCATTGTCCAGCAGGCTCATACACCCTCTCCCCTACCCCTCTCCCGTAAACGGGCGAGGGGTAAAATCTATTACACCACCCGCCCCGCCTCCAGCCTTAGCTGCCTGCCGCAATGCCTTGCCAGCGCCTCGTCGTGGGTGACGAGGATCAGGGTCGTGCCCTGTGCGCGGTTGAGTTCGAGCATCAGTTCGATGACCTGCGCGCCGGTGACGGCATCGAGGTTGCCGGTGGGTTCGTCGGCGAACAGGATTTTGGGCTGCGTGACGAAGGCGCGCGCCAGCGCGACGCGCTGCTGCTCCCCGCCGGAGAGGTGTTTGGGCAGGTGGTGTGCGCGTTCGCTCAAGCCGACCTGGCGCAGCGATTCGGCGGCACGCTCACGAGCATCGGCGGCACCGCGCAGCTCCAGCGGCAGCATGACGTTTTCCAGCGCGTTGAGCGCGGGCAGCAACTGGAAGGACTGGAATACGAAGCCCGCCAATTCGCCACGCAGGCGGGCGCGACCATCCTCGTCCAGCGCGAACAGGTCGTGGCTGTCGAGTAGCACGTTGCCGCTGCTCGGCACGTCCAGCCCGGCGAGCAGGCCGAGCAGGGTAGATTTGCCTGAGCCGGACGCGCCGAGTATCGCGAGGCTTTCTCCGGCATCCACCGTGAAACTTACTTCGCGCAGGATGGTCAGTGGCAGACCTTTTCCATCTATTGATGGGCTCATCACTTGCTTACTCAGATCGATAGACTGCACAATTGCTGCCATGAATATGATCGATACCTCGAAGAGTTCAGAATTCGTCATTCCCGCGAAGGCGGGAATCCAGTTTAATCAAAACGCTGGATTCCGGGTCAAGCCCGGAATGACGGCTTTAATGTTTATCTTGCTATTCATCGCGCTGTGGCTACCCAGTTCCGCTCATGCCGCAAAAAACATTCTGGTGTTCGGCGACAGTTTATCAGCCGGATACGGCATCGCAGTAGAAGAAAGTTGGCCCAGCCTGCTGCAACAAGAATTGAAGCGCACGCGTTACAAATTTGGCGTCGTGAACGCCAGCATCAGCGGCGAGACCGCGCTGGGCGGGCGGCAGCGCATCGCCAAGGCATTGCAGCAACATCGCCCGGCGATCGTGATCCTGGAGCTTGGCGTGAATGACGGGTTGCGCGGTTTCAGCACGGCGGATATCGAAGCCAACCTCAACGGGATTATCGAGCAGGCGGTGCGTTCCAGCGCCAGGGTGTTGCTGGTCGGCATGAAACTGCCGCCGAATTACGGGGAATCTTACACCATCCAGTTTCAGAATATATTTTCACGGCTGTCGGAAAAACATGGCCTGAGGCTTTTGCCGTTTTTGCTGGAGAACGTTGCGCCCGAAGAGTTTCAGGCCGATAACCTGCATCCTGTCGCCGCCGCACAGCCCAAAATCATGCGTAGTGTGATGCGCCAACTGGAGCCGCTGCTGCGCTAGCAGGTAGGCAGGGGGCGGGGTGGGGTATCCGGATTCAGCCGCTTCCCAGCGACCTGCCGCTTCCCGGAGAAAAGCTGGTTTGCCCGTCCGGGCCGTACAGATTGGCCTTGTTCACCGCGTTGCTTAGCACGGCAAGCGATTGCTGGTTGTGGCGCAGCTTCATCTGGATCAGTTCGCCATTGGTATGGTTGATTTGCTGCGCCTGTTTCGCCAATGTCCGGATTTCCTGCCAGATAGCCAAACCTTCCGTGCTGTGTGCTTTGAGCCATGCATGGATGGCTTCGACAGAAAGTGCGGGGATATTTTTCTGCATCAGGCTGCGGCGGGATTCGGCAAGTTCATTGAGGCCGATGGCTTGGGCGGATTTCTGCTCCGCAAGCTCAAGCAACGGGTCTGAGTTGTTTTCAGTCAGCAGGCCTTGCTCTTGTTCCAGTAGGCGGATGAATTTTTGCAACGCGCTACGCTCGGCGGTCAACGCGCCGAGCAGCTTGGTGATGTGGCTCTGATTCAATTATGAACCCGGTTTTACTGGATCAGGTCTTGTCGCCAATCAAATCGCGCACAGTCGCTATCAGGCGGTCAGCGACCACAGAGGTGTTCACCTGAAAACGGCCTTCGCTGATAGCCTGCCTGATTTCCGCAACTTTGGCCGCATTCACAACAGGCGAACTCGCCATGCTGCTTTCCATGCTTTGCATATGCGCAACAGTGGAGCCAAGCGAAACATTGGTGCTTGGCGGTTGCTGCGTGGCAGAGGGCTGTCCGGATTTATCCTTGCCGGTGACGCGCGTAGCGCCATCGCCTGCTGAACTGGCTGGTAGCGTGCTGCCGGGTTTGTCGATTTTCACGGTTATCCTCTCAATCTGGCGAAAACTACGCCGTCAACTGCTATATCGGCAAGAATTCTGAAAAATTTAGGGCAATATGGCTTCGGCTTGCAAAGTATAGATGAAATCGCCCCATGTCATTCGAACGCTTCTGTGGTCTTGCTACACCGCAAGAAGCAATGGTGTTGCCAAGACTATCGGCATTATCAGGAGAAACTTGACGTTTCAACCGGCAAATAAGCGCCAATTCCCCCATTAGTTCCCTGGAACGGCCTGATGGTTGCTGTATAAACAAAGGGGCATCAGAAAGTCCGGATTTGTACCTCGCTAACGGCAATGTGTGAGTTTTATGTTTGCGCACCATTGTGGTGCATGGGGCGTGTTATTCGAAAAATAACTGGAAAGCCGCGCCATTTCGTGATTTTTGGTTTTTCATTTTTTAATATACCAACAATTGTTGGCTGCTAAGTACTGGGACGCGGGGCGTACTTAAACCCGCAGAGGTGCAGTTTCTACGCGGCGTGGCGCAGTTCGTGATCCGCTATCAGCACATCCTCTGGCAGTTTGAGGCCTTCCGACAGTCGTCTCACCATCGCTAGGGTAAGCGGGCGGGAGCGGTTCAATACTTCGGCCACACGACCACGGCTACCGATGTACGGTTCCAAATCCTTGCGGGTCAGTCCGCGCGCTTCCATCGCGTAGTTCAAAAAATCTATCGGGTCGGGTGCGGGAATGGGGTAGTGCTGGGCTTCGTATTTCTCCACCAGCATGGACAACACTTCCAGCCTGTCTGCTTCGGGGGTTTTATCGGGCGCATCAAACAACGCCTCGATTTCGCGCAAGGCGGCTTTGTATTCGGCTTTGGTTCTAATCGGCTTGAGTTCCATTGCTACACCTTTCCCGCATCCAGCGCGTCGTATTCCGCATGAGTCTCAACAAAGCGGATAGCGGGCTTTGGCGGGTTGCTTGTTGCGCTTGGGGGCAAGTGCGCGTTCCGCAGCTTTTTTGACACCTTCAATTGCAATCGAGGAAAGCACACTGGCACGCAAGGCGCGCTGATATTCCTGCTTATTGCGCAAGTGGGGATTGTGTTCAAGCAGTGATTTAGGAGCCATGACCGCACTATAAGGGGCATGGCGCGATAATTCAACAGCCGAAAATGCTGCGCACTTGAGAGGGGCGCAGACTGGATGAACCAGACTGCGGTGATTTGAGACGGTTTTTGTTACTGCGCAAGCTCCTTGACGTAGCGTACGCAACTTGCGTATGATTAACACATGAAAGCCACTTTCATTGAATTGCCTCCATTTGAGCGGCATCGGCAGAGTTATCTGGACGACGAGAGCTTTCGCGAGTTTCAGCAGATGTTGATGAAGAACCCGGAAGCTGGCGACGTGATCGAAGGCACGGGTGGATTGCGCAAGGTTCGCTTTGCCGATGAAAAACGAGGTAAAGGTAAGCGTGGCGGACTCCGCGTGATTTATTACTGGTGGCTATCTGGCAAGCAATTCTGGCTGTACACCGTGTACAACAAAGACGAGATGGATGATCTAACCGTAGTGCAGCGTAAAACTTTGAAGGAGCTGCTCAAGCAGGAATTGGACGCAAGGAGAATCAAATGAAACGTAATTTGTTTAATGAACTGAAAGAGGGATTCACCGCACTCGAATCTGCACGCAAGGGCAAGATCACTTTGCGCCAGCATGTGGTGGAAAAGAAACCAGCGCCGACCATCACCCCGGAAGAGTTGCTCAGTTTGCGGGAGAAGTTGCACTTGTCGCGAACCGTATTCGCCAGGTACTTGCGCACCAACGAACGCACACTGGAAAACTGGGAACAAGGCCGAGCCAGCCCGAATGCCCAAGCTGCGATTTTGATTCGTATGGTTGAGCGTTATCCAGATACAGTCGAACGTCTGTCTGTCATTTGAGCGCCGGTTGATAAGCACAAAAGCAATGGGGCGTGTCAGTCGAAAAGTTGCTGGCAAGCCGCGTCGTTGTTTGGTTCGAGCTTTCTACTTTAAAAGTATACCGCCAACTGTTAGGCGCTAAGTGTTTGGTAGTGTGGCGCACTTAAACCCGCATCCTTGTTATTGCCGACGAACTCTACGCGATTTAGCATCGGTGCAAATGCTATCAGACTGCGATGATATGCGACAGAACCAGCGGTTGGCTCGTAACCCAGGAAAAACTTGCTGCTTTTCAGTGAATTGCTAAAGCTATTGAAAACAGCTTAAACTGCATAGCATGGAACTGATATACAGACAGCACGCGGTAAAGCGGATGCACGAACGATGCATTACGGAAGAAGAGGTAGAGCACGCGATAGCCAGCGGGAAAGTCATTGAAAGTTATCCAGACGATACGCCATACCCCAGCACATTGCTGCTCGGGCATGCCGGAACCAAAACAATTCACGTTGTCTATGCAGATGACATAACAGAAGACATAAGAATCATCATTACGGTTTACGAGCCTGATCCGGAAATCTGGCATGATGACCTGAAGACAAGGAGATAAGCATGAAATGTCCAATTTGCAAACACGGAAATACGCATGCAGGTGTTGCCAGCATCACACTGGAACGCGGCCACACTACTGTGATGTTCAAACGTGTGCCTGCTCAAGTATGCGAAAACTGTGGTGAAATCTACCACGACGCCAAGGTAACGAGTTCGCTGCTAAAGCAGGCTGACCAAGCGGCAAAAGGCGGCGTTGAGATCGACGTAAGACGGTACGCAGCCGCCTAATGATTTAGCTGGCATTGAACGAAAGCCCTCTTCGGAGGGCTTTTTTATGCGCAGAAAGTTAAGGTACATGGCGCGGTAATTCAACAGCCACAAATGCTGCGCACTTGTAAGGGTGTTGTCACAGACTGGCGGTGCCAGACTGCGGTTTGTTCAATAGGCACAACAGCGATGCTCTTGTGCAGTGCGTTGTCACAGACTTGCGATGCAAGACTGTGGTGATTTTTTTGGTGAATTGAATCAGTGACTGTGCAACTTCTCTTGCAACCATACTTTGATAAGCGACTGGTAGGGTACGTCACGAGAATTCGCTGCGGCTTTGATGGAATCCAGAAGATGTTGGGGCAGTCGCAGTGAAATCGTTTTTGTCGGAGGGTGTCCTGGATTTTGTGTAAACGGAATTTTTAATGCTGCGGCATCCGTTCCTCGAACTGGATAGTAAAACGATTCAGCGCCGCTTTCCAGTCTCTTATCGGCATCGTCCATTTCCGGCTGATG